>CAMOQR010000001.1 GCA_946623125.1 uncultured Caryophanales bacterium
AAGGTGCAACTGTTGAAACATTATAATCATTACTTACTACAGAAGAAGGAGAAGCGACAGAAACATTATAATCACTACTTACAACAGAAGAAACACCAGGATCAACTACATTATTTGGAACAGCCTTAGATTCATTTCCACACCAAATACGAACAACATCACAATTGCTAGATAATGGAGATGGATTAGGCATTTCCATTTTAATAATTAGTGGAATACGAAAAGCAAGTCCAAATCCTAAACAAGTACCAGGTTGTAAAGACTTTTGTTTTTCAATAATTTCATCCGTAATATGAGGAACCATTTCACGAATATATTTAATATCAGATGGATGGTTAATTTTAAAGATTAAAAAGTTTGTACATTGAGATATAACAGTATCTGATATTTCAACTGGTCTTTGTGAAATAAGACCTAACATAACACCATATTTACGTCCTTCTTTTGCTATACGCTCAAAAATATTATAACCAAACAAGAAACGATCATGATCACTTTGAATATAACGATGAGCCTCTTCTAAAACAATATGAAAAGGAATACTTGCTCTATCTTTTAAACCCTTTGCAAAATCAAAAATCATACGAGAATATACTTTAGTAAGAACTTTGGCAAATTCATCATCAATATCATTTAAATTAATATTAACGATTTGATACTTATTACCATCTGATATCAGTAAAGATGATAAATAAGATTCTAAAGATATATACTCACTAACATCAAAATATTTAGCGTTTTCACCAACAATCAATGCATGCAAACGAACACGTATTGTAACAGAATCCCCATAAGTTTGTTCATTTCTTAACCATCCTTCACTAATTAAAGTAAAGTTTAAAGCCTTCTCCAAAGTATCTAATGTATAAAAAACGCCACCTTTTGGTTCATAGTTATCATATTCATCTTTAATAAAAGAATTAACATATTCTGTCAATAAAACACTCTCTGAAAAATTACCGGAATTATCAATTAAAAAACACTCACGAAATTTACGAACATAACCAATCCCCTGTACAGGAGCCTCTAAATTAAATTCTTTTGTTGAACAAGTCGCAAGAATAGAAAAAATTTCATTTCTCTTATTAGGAGATGTCTCATTTGAATATAGAATTGTCATAATAGCCTTAGCAATTAAATGATTCTTATAAGCATTCGCAACATCATCATTTTGACTAAATACTAAAGCAAGTTTTAACATTCTCTCAATAATAGGTAATTGAGAATGAGATGTACATTGTAACAATAAAGCAAGATCATCTTTGTTTAACAAATAAATTGGTAGTCTTAGTTTTTCTCCTATTCCTTCTACTTCGTTTGTACTAATAAAACGATAATGATATTTAGGATTAATAGAATTTAAATTAGAAAATGCATTATAATACTCACCTGAAGAATCAAAAATCATAATATTTGCTTTGTATGGAAATAAACGTTGATCTTGAAACATATTTTGAAAAAGTCTAGAAACACCACAAGATTTACCAGAACCAGTATTACCAAAAATAGCAAAATGATTACTAAAAAAATTATTAACATCTAAAAAGATAGGATAATTATTATAAAGAGGACTAAAACCTAATTTCATATAACCAGTAGTATCACTTCCAGTAATCAAAGGAATTTCACTCTGATCAATAACACGAATTTTAGCATCTAAACTAGGTTTACGAATCGTTCCACTAATCAAACGGTTCCCACTAATTTCACCTAAAAACCTAGCCTTCAATAAATCTCCATCTAAATCATCAACTTCTCCTAATATCTTTTTATCTGCATCTTCAAAAATTAAATGAAGATTCATTAAATTAGTAGAAACATTCCCACCATTACTAAGTTTTACATGACAACCATCGTTACTAATATAAGTAATTCTCTCAAACATAAACATCCCTCTTATTCTAAAGTACTCCCTATCATAAATTATAACGTTAATTATTTTTTTTTACAAGAAAAAAGGCCAATAAAATCAGCCTATAAAAAACTTAATAAATAATACGCTCTAATTGTTCCTTTATTTTTTTATCATCAATTTGTTGAACAATAAGTAATAACTTCTTCTTTTTATCATACAAATGAAGAATCTTTTCATATTCTTCTAACTTTTCTATAACAATATGAATTTGTTTAAAAGTTGCATTACGACTCACATCATGATCCTCAGCCATTTCAGAAAAACTCATATTATGAAAATAATAATCTTCAAAATATTGTTTTTGTTTATCTGTAAGTAATTCTCCATACAAATCATATAGCTCATTATAATAAATAATATCTTCCATTTCTACATCATATCCTTAAATAATCCATATATATATTTTTCAATATCGAATACTTGTAAATCATCTTTTGTCTCACCTAATCCAATATACTTAACAGGAAGACCAACTTCTTCTTTTATAGCAAGAACAATTCCTCCTTTAGCAGTACCATCTAATTTAGTAAGAACAATTCCAGTGATATTTGTAATTTCCTTAAATGCTTTAGCCTGACTTACACCATTCTGTCCTGTAGTTGCATCAATCACAAGTAAAGTTTCACTTGCTCCACCATCAACCAATCCATCAATAACTTTATTAATTTTTTCAAGTTCTTTCATTAAATTAACTTTATTTTGTAATCGACCTGCAGTATCTACTAAAACAACATCATAAGATTCTTTTTTAGCAAGCTCAATTCCATCATAAACAACACTTGCAGGATCACTTTCTTCTTTACCATAAAAGCCTACATCTACTTTTTGACTCCATTCTTTCAACTGTTCCACAGCCCCAGCACGGAAAGTATCTGCACCAACAAGTAAAACTTTTTTTCCTTCATCATGAAACTTATGAGCAAGTTTTCCTATTGTAGTAGTTTTTCCAACACCATTAACTCCAACAAATAAAATAACAGTAGGTCCATCCTCACGAAATTCAATTTTATTACTTAAAACTTCATCATTAACATATATAATAAATAATTCATCCACAATAATTTCTTTCAATAAAGCAGGATCAGAAATATGTTCCTTTTGAACACGGTCTCTTAAACGATCCATAAAATCCATGACAGTATTAACACCAATATCCGCCATAATTAATATTTCTTCTAATTCATCAAAATACTCATCCGTTATTTTAGAATACTTATTAGTAAGATTAGCAAGACGAGACACAAATCCCTGACGAGATTTGCTAAGTCCCTTTTCATAAACTTTTACAGATTTTTTTTCTTCTTCCTTCTTATCCTTTTTCTTAAAGAAAAATCCTTTTTTTTCATTATCTAAAGAATCTACTTTTTTAGAATCAGAAGATACAATGATATTCTTTTCTTCTGTAGTATCATTCTCATTTGAAGAATCTATTTGTTCATCAACTACATCTAACCTATCTTCAGTTTCTTGATCAGAATCATTTACTAAAGGATCTATATCAGATTCATCAAGAGAATTAGTTTGATTTAAATTCTTTTCCTCTGCATCTGATTTAAACATATTTTTAATTTTTTGAAATAAACCCATATTATCACCCAGAATCATTATATCATACGAAATAATCAAAAAAAAGTGTTTACAAAATAGAAAACATTTAGAATAGACAAAAATAAAAAATTATATTATAATGATATAGTTAGTTCTTTATAAACTTATAAACGAAAGGAGAAATTATGAAAAATAAAAAAACCAATGGAACAAAAATAATTGTTCTAGGTGGTTTAGGAGAAGTCGGAAAAAATATGTATTGTGTAATGCATAACGACGCAATTGTTATTATCGATGCCGGAGTAAGTTTTCCAGAAAGTGAATTAATGGGTGTAGATTACGTATTGCCTGACTTTACTTTCTTAAAAGAAAATGAAGACAAAATTCAAGCGTTATTAATAACGCATGGACATGAAGATCATATTGGTGGAATACCATTCTTATTACAAAGTATAAAAATACCAGCAATATATGCACCAAATCACGCAAAAGAATTAATTGCAGTAAAATTACAAGATAGAAATATTCGTTATGACAATCTATTTGTATATACCGATAAAACTAAACTAAAATTTAAAGAAATAGAAGTAGAATTTTTTAGAATTACCCACTCTATACCAGATTCTCATGGAATAAGTCTAAATACACCTGATGGTAGAATCGTCACAACAGGAGATTATAAATTTGACCTAACACCAATTGGACCAATGGCAGATTTATATAAAATGGCATCTCTTGGAGAAAAAGGAGTAGATGTTTTAATTGGAGATTCTACAAATGCATTAAACGAAGGATTTTCTAACAGTGAATCCGTAGTAGATGAAACACTAGGAGAAATGTTTGATGAATGGAAAAATTCAAGAATTATCATCGCAACATTTGCATCAAACATATATCGTGTAAAACATATTTTTGAAACCTGTTATAAACATAATAGAAAGATATGTATCTTTGGTAGAAGTATGGAGAATAATATCAATATCTCTTTAAATGGAGGATATATTGATCATAAAGAACTATTAATTACTCCAGAAGAAGCAAACCAATTAAAACCAAATGAAGTAGCAATTCTTTGTACTGGTACACAAGGAGAACCACTTGCTGCCCTATCAAGAATAGCAAATGGTACTCACAAACAAATTAAACTAAGACCAGACGATGTTGTAATATTTTCATCATCTGCAATTCCAGGAAATGCACTAAGCATTTCAAAAACAATTAATAAACTATATTTAAAAGGTGTTAAAGTATATACTAATAGTATATTAGAAGAATTACATACATCAGGACATGCAAATGAAGAAGAAATTAAATTAATGATTCGTCTAATTAAACCAAAATATTTAATGCCATTCCACGGAGACTACAGAATGCTAAAGAAACAAGCAAATATTGGAATAAACTGTGGAATCCCAAAAGAGAATACATTTATCTTAAAAAATGGAGATACATTAGAATTAAATAATCATGTATTAACAAGAGGAGATTCTAAACCAGGTGCTGATATCTATGTAGATGGAAATAGAATTGGCGAAATTGGTGGAGCCGTAATTAAAGATAGAAAAATAATGGCAAATGATGGAATACTTGTAGTTATTATTAATGTAGATATGAAAAAAAGAGAATTATTAATAAAACCAAATATTACAACAAGAGGATTTATTTTGGTAAATGAAAATGAAGAATTAATTCATAAAATTGAAAATAAATCAGAACAAATTATTACAACTACATTGAAAAATCCAAAATCAACCTTTGCAACATTAAAAAATGATATTACAGAAGCACTATATCCATATATCTATAATCTAACCGGTAGAAAACCAATTATTTTACCTGTAATATTAGATATAAAAAGAAACAATAAACAGACAACAAATTAGTTGTCTGTTTTATATTCTTGAATAATAATCATTCATAATAAGAGAATAAGTCTCTTGATAATCACAATGAAAAAGAAGACTCAAGAAAAAATAAAAATAACGCTCTTTTATATTTGGTAAAAGTAATAATAATTGATATTGCTCCCAAGTAATATAATTTAATTTCTCATAAAAAATAGGAAAATTGATATAAAACTTTTTCATAAAATACATATTTCTACGAGAAAACATAGAACTATTCCCATAACGATAAGAATAATATTTAGAATATTTCTGAATAATATTTGGATAATTAGTTTGATTTTCATAAATTGATTTTCCTATTTTCCAAAAAAAATATAATTTTGATTGATTCAAGAAATCACCTCCTAACGTATTATTCGAAAAAACAAAAAAGAAGCATTATTTTGCTTCTTCCATAGCTCTCGTTTCACGAATAACTGTAATTTTTATTGTTCCAGGATACTTTAAATTAGACTCAATCTTTTCTTTTACTTCTCTTGCTATTCTATGAGCCTCTAAATCATCGACTTCTTCAGGTTTGACAACTACACGTAACTCACGTCCAGCCTGAACAGCAAATGTCTTTTCAACACCCTTAATTTCATTACCTATCTCCTCTAATTGAGATAATCTTTGAATATAATTTTCTAATGAATCATTTCTAGCACCTGGACGTGATGCAGATAACGCATCAGCAATAGCAACAATACTAGATATAACACTTGTTGCAGGAACATCACCATGATGGGATGCAATTGCATTAATGACAACATCACTCTCATGATATTTTTTAGCAATATCAACACCAATATCAACATGACTTCCTTCAATTTCATGATCAATAGCCTTACCAATATCATGTAACAATCCAGCACGTTTAGCAACCGTCACATTTTCTCCTAATTCACCAGCCAAAATACCAGATAACTCAGCAACTTCTTTTGAATGTTGCAAAGCATTTTGACCATAACTAGTACGGAAATGCAATTTTCCAATAATCTCAATTAATTCAGGAGCAAATTTTGTTAATCCTAATTCAAATGTAGCATCTTGTCCCATTTGAATTGTTTTTTGTTTCATATCCTTACAAACTTTATCATATAACTCTTCAATACGAGTAGGATGAATTCTTCCATCTTTAATTAAACTTTCCAAAGTAACTCTTGCAATTTCACGACGTAACGGATCAAAACTAGAAAGAACTACAGCCTCAGGAGTATCATCAATAATTAAATCCACACCCGTAATAGCCTCTATCGTACGAATATTACGACCTTCTCTTCCAATGATTCTACCTTTCATTTCATCATTAGGTAAATCAACAACCGTCACAGTTTGATCACTTGCAATATCAGCAGCATATTTTTGCATAGAAGTAACAATCAGTTCGCGTGCTTTTTTATCAGCCTCAAGCTTAGCCTCATTTTCACGCTCACGAATATACTCAGATATTTCTTTAGTCATGTTTTCTTTAACCATACTCATGACTTTTTCACGGGCTTTATCCTTACTAAACCCTGAAATCTTTTCCAGTAAATCAAGTTGTTCCTTTTTTATTTCCTCCACTTTACTTCTTTCTACTTGGATTTCTTCCTGCTTTTCAGATAATTTACTATCACGTTCATCTAGAGCAAGTTCACGTTTTTGAAACATTTCTTCTCTTTTATCAATACTAGATTCACGCTGTAATAACCTATTTTCACTTTCCTTTAATTCATTCTTCTTTTCACGAATTTCTTTATCTAAATCCATTTTTGCCTTATGAGCCTCTTCTTTTTGCTCAAGTGCATAATCTCTTTTTAATTTTTCAATATCCTTTTTAGCTTGTTCAATTAATTTATCAGCCTTTTTATTTGCTAAATTTCCACTCAATAAATTAATTAAAAAAGATATTCCAAAACCTATAATTAAGCCAATAATAACAAGTAAAATGGAGATTCCTGTTTTTCCCATAAAATCCTCCATCTAGACTAGAAAACACCTCTAATCTAATTCTATTGTAATTTTATTTTAAAGCGATGTCAAGAAAAACAAAAATAGCCAAATTTATTCAGATTTAAAATAATTACGCACAACATCATAATCACAATAATGAATTTTTTTATCTTTAATAGCCATATAATTATCTCTTCCTTTTCCTAAAATCAAAACTACACTATCATCCCTCGCAATATTCAAAGCATAGATTATTGCATCTTCGCGATCAATAATCCGATAATAATTAGCATGATCTCCAACCATTTCATCAATAATTTTATCAACACTTTCAAATCTAGGGTCATCCATTGTAAAAATGGAAACATCTGCATACTTCATAATCATATCACCTATAATAGGTCTCTTAGAAATATCCCTTCCTCCAGCACATCCAGTAACTACAATAATATGTTTATAATTTTGAACAGATTCTAAAATAGATTGAATTCCATTAATGGTATGAGCATAATCTAAAATAATATCATATTTTTGCCCAAAATCTAAAAATTCAGTTCTACCTTTTATAGGTCTAAGATCACGTATTCTTTGAAGTAGCAATGATTCATCTACTCCATATAATTGTGCAATAATAAATGCCATAACTACATTATAAACATTATATTTACCAATAAAAGGAGAATGAATAGAAATATAATGATCATAATGTTTTAAAGTTATTTTTGTTGAACGATTATAATATTTTGTTGATAGAATTTGATATTCATTATGGTCCTGAAATCCAAAAGAAATCAAATTTTGACAATGAAATGTCTTTAAAATGGAATCATCTCCATTTATTAGAACATAACCATCTTCTGCAACATAAGACAATAATTTCTTTTTACATTCTACATACTGATCAAACGTTTTATGAATATTTAGATGATCACCTGTTATATTAGTAAAACCAACAATATCAAAAGATAAACCAGATATTCGATTATGAAGAATTGCTTCACTAGATACTTCCATACATAAAGGATTAGAATGATTTTTTTGTACAAAAGAAAAACAAGAATACAATTCATCCATACAGGGAGTAGTATTTGAAGTTGAAATTTTTTTATCACCAACCTCTAAACCATTGGTTCCCAAATAACTAGCGTTATCTAGTAAACATTTCAAAATGGAAGATGTGGTTGTTTTCCCATCTGTACCGGTAATACCGATTAAATGTAAACTTGAAACATCAACATCATAAAATTTTTGACACAAATCAACATATACTTTATTAATATTATAAACAACTAAATGAGGAAAAGAAAAAGGTAATTCACGATCACAAATAATAAATACAGCCCCACGAGCAATAGCATCACAGATATAATCATAATGATCTACATTAAAACCTTTCGTAGCAACAAACAAATAACCATCCTTTACATGTCGTGAATCATCTGTAACACCAGAAATCAAAATGTCACTATCATAGGATAAAAGTTCAGAAATTTTTTTCATATAACCTCCAAAATATTATATGAAAAAGCAAAGAAAAAAGAAGAGATAATTATTTCTCTTCTGTTTTCTTATCACCCTTATCCTTTGAATTATTAATACTGATATCAAAAAAATCTCTAACCTTAGCCTCTAATTCAGAACACAACTCTGGATTTTCTTTTAAAAGTAGTTTTACATTTTCCTTACCCTGACCCAATTTTTCTCCATTATAAGAATACCAAGCACCAGTCTTTTCAACAACACCAGCCTCTACTGATAAATCAACAATTTCTCCCTCTCGAGATACCCCTTCACCATACATAATATCAACAACACAAGTCTTAAATGGTGGAGCAACTTTATTTTTAACAACTTTTACAGTAGTCTTATTTCCAACAATTCCGTCTCCCATTTTTAATTGTTCACTTCTACGAATTTCTAATCGTACACTAGCATAAAACTTTAAGGCACGTCCACCAGTCGTAGTTTCAGGATTTCCAAACATAACCCCTACTTTTTCTCTCAATTGATTAATAAAAATGACAGTTGTATTAGTTTTACTTATAGTACCATTCAACTTACGAAGTGCTTGAGACATTAATCTTGCTTGTAATCCAACATGTGAATCTCCCATCTCTCCATCAATTTCTGCTTGTGGAACTAAAGCGGCAACAGAATCAATAACAATAATGCTAATTGCTTCACTACGAACTAAAGCATCACAAATTTCAAGAGCCTGTTCACCAGTATCAGGCTGTGATAAAAGTAACTCATCAATATTTACTCCCAATTTTTCTGCATATACAGGATCAAGAGCATGTTCCGCATCAATAAATGCAGCACGTCCTCCTAATTTTTGATGTTCCGCAATAGCCTGAAGTGCAAATGTAGTTTTACCACTTGACTCAGGACCATATATTTCAATAATTCTACCTTTAGGATATCCACCAACACCCAAAGCAATATCTAAAGATAAAACTCCACTGGACACAACATCAACTTTCATATGTTTATTATCACCAAGTTTCATAATAGAACCTTTTCCAAATTGTTTTTCAATATCATTTAATACTTGTTCTAAAGCCTTATCTTTAGATACATCTTTACTTACAGCCATTTTAATACCTCCTCGTAAATAACTTACAAATTCATTGTATAATATCTTTTTTTAAAATGCAATACTTTTTCGAACATTTGTTTTGCTATTTTCAAAAATAAAAAGATAACAAAAATAAAAAATGCTTATCATAAAAAGCATTTTTTAATAACAAAATAAATGAAATATTAATTTTCTCGTGGGAAAATAAGTTCTTTATTAATACGATAATATTCAAAAGCACTTACAATAGATAAAATGCATGCAAGATATAATAACCCCAAATCTACACGAATATTTATAAATTCAAATGGAATATTATAAAAGAATACAAAACATAATCCAACCATCATACATGCTGTTTTATACTTTCCAGATTTGATAGCGCCTTGTACTTTTCCGCGTGTTGCAGCCTGCATTTTAATAGCATCAACTACAATATCACGAGTAACATAAATAACAGGAACAATAACAGGAATAGAACCATTAGCAGCCAAGACAATCAAAATAGGATTAACTAATACTTTATCAGCAATAGCATCTAACATCTTTCCTAAATCTGTAACCTGATTATTTTTTCGTGCTAAATATCCATCTAAAAAATCCGTTAGACTAGCAATAATAAACAAAACACCAGCAAGTATTTGATTTAAATAAATTGGTCCAACACCAGAAAAATCATATCTTGGAAAATTAAATCCAAAATAAGAAAATGGAACACATAACAATAAAACGATAAATACAGTAAGAATTAATCTAGAAACTGTAATCTTTGTAGGTAAATTCATAGAATACACTCCTCTTTTATATAAACTTTTAATTCATCAGTTCTCTTAGGAACTTTATTCACATTACTAAGAATAACATACACAACTAAGGATAAAAGAAAAATCCCAATAACAATATAGATAAAAGGCCAAATACTAACTTTTTCTTTATATTCCATAGTATAAGGAGATTTAACTCTTTTTTCTTCCAGCAATTCTTCCTTCTTCTTTTGAGCATTACGAATATCCTCTAAAGAAATCTTTGAAGTATGTTGAAATAAAAAACCATTAAATTCATCGACAATTCGATCAGAATCAAGTCCTAAATATTTTGCATACATTTTAATAGAATCTTTAAGCTCATAAACATCTTTAAATGCTTTAACATTTCCACTCTCAATATTTTCAAGTTGAGAAGTTGAAAAATTTAAATCTTCACAAGCCTCAGTTAAACTAACACCATTACTAATCCGGACTCTTTTTAAATAATCACCTAATTCTTTCATACAGTACCTCATTATCAACAATAAATATAAATAAGCCATGTTCTGTACCTGTTACCAGGCGACAAACATTTATCTACCGATACTCGGTCCTTAACTCCATTCATTTTTTTCGTTAAGACTCCCCTACCAAATTTGGGTTTCTCGCTCGCGGGGTTTACCACGTTTCACATCTTTATTTCTAAAGATATCGTCACTGCGGCACTTTACAGGCTATTTCATATCCGAAGACTTAGAACATCACCCGCCGTTAGTATAAACTACCCTAGGTTATGACTTCCCTAGGCACGATCACTACAATCATCTCAGACTGTGCGAGCATGGACTTTCCTCAAGAGTTTCAAGAACTCCAGCGTTTGTCTATATATTTAGTTGTTTTCTTCTTTATTATCCTCTGTATTATTCTTAGCATTATAAACCATTTTTTCTAATTGTGATAATCTACGCATAATATCAACATTTGTAACTTCTCCTCTTGCAGTATTACTTGATGCAACCTCCACACTAAGTTTTGAGTTACGTAATTCTTGTTTAAGATTCATGATTTCTGCTAATAAATCTGCTTTTTCTTTTTCAAGATTACTAATAATCTCAAGAAATTGTTCATAATCACCAATAACAATATCTAAGAATTGATCAACTTCCTTTAAACGATATCCTCTAGTATCAATTTTAAATTCTTTTTCAAGGATATCTTGAGGCATTAAAGTAATTTTATTCTGATACATGTAATCACCAATCCCTTACATTAATATTATGTCATTATTGGTTAGTTTTGTCAATTGATAACCCACTCTTTAAGCGAGTTACCTCTAAGTTTATCATAACAAACCTAGTATTATCAATCATTTTGTTTAAAATCATATTAATTTCTAAATAATTCATTTCATCACCAAAAATATCTTAAATCATTTTTTTAGAAAAATCACAAAAGCGACAAAAGAAGAAAATAAGAATTAAAAAAATATATAAAAAGACAAGAAATGTCAAATCATTTATAAATAAAAAGAATCATAGAAAAGCATGAAAATTTTATGGAAAAAAGAAGAAGAATATAGTATAATGAAAAATAGGTGATGAAATGAACTACCCAAATGGTATTATAAAGCAAACAAGTCACAATAAAATTACATATGATAGCAACCTAAGTCATAAAAATAGAGGGATGACACTCGAATATGAACTAAATCAATCAAATGAGTATTATAGAGAAATAGACAAAGCATATATATATAAAAAACCTACACCCATTAAAATTGTAAAAGTTGATTATCCATCTAGAGATAAAGCAGTAATTAAAGAAGCATATTTTACAGTACCCTCAACAACAGATTATAATGGATTATATAATGGAAAATATATTGATTTTGAAGCAAAAGAAACACAAAGTAAAACATCATTTACTCTGGCAAATATTCATCCACACCAAATTGAACACTTAAAAAACATAGATAAACACTCAGGTATTGCTTTTATAATAGTAAGATTCACATCATTAAATGAAACCTATTTGTTAACCATACAAAAATTACTGAATCATTTATCAAATAATGATAAAAAATCTATATCGATAGATTTCTTTAGAAAAGAAGGTTATCTATTAAAAGATGGATATAGACCAAGAATAGATTATCTAAAAATAGTAGACTTATTAGTTGGAGGTTTATAAAATGCGTAAAAAAGAAGTAAAAGGAAAGAAAAATAAAAAAGAGAGAATTTTCAATAAAAAAGCAAATTACACATTGATGATAATTATATTATTAATAATAATTGCAATATTGTTCTTAAGTTATATGATGCTCGGTCTAGAACTAACAATAGCAGTGGCCCTACTACTCTTTGTAGTAGGAGGTCTTATCTTTCTACTAGGAAAAATAAAGAATAAAGGTAGAAGGAAAAAAATAATAAGCATATTACTAATACTATTTTTAATATGTGGTATTGCAGTACTTAGTGCATTTTGTGCATTTATGGTTTATGTAAAAAATGAAGCAGAGCCAAAATATGAAAATGCAAAATTAAACACTATAGAGATTTCTAGATTATATGATAAAGATGGAAATGAATTTGCAAAAATAGGATCAGAAAATCGTGAAAAAGTAAAGTACGATCAATTACCAGAAGTTTTAGTAGACGCTATCATAGCAACAGAAGATGCAAGATTTTTTCAACACAATGGATTCGATGCACCAAGATTTTTAAAAGCAACAATAGGACAAATTACAAAAGGTGCAGGAGCCGGTGGTGCATCTACTCTAACAATGCAAGTAGTAAAAAATAGTTTTACAGATAAATTTGGAGAAAAAACATCAGGTATCGATGGTATTATTCGTAAATTTGAAGATATCTATTTAGCAGTATTTAAACTTGAAAAAGATTATACAAAACAAGAAATAATAGAGTACTATGTTAATAACCACTTCTTAGGTGGAAACGTTTATGGAGTACAAGAAGCATCAGTTGCATATTTTGGAAAAAGTGTTACTGATTTAAATCTTAGTGAAGCAGCAATTCTTGCAGGAATGTTTAAATCACCTAACGCGTATAAACCAACAACAAATCCAGAAAATGCTGCAGCAAGAAGAAAAACAGTATTAAGACTAATGAGAAAACATGGATATATTACAAAAGAAGAAGAAGAAATCGCAAACAATGTACCAGTACAATCATTAGCAACAACCTCAGCTTCAAGTTCTGAAAACAAATATCAAGGTTATATTGATACTGTAGTTGATGAATTAAAAGAAAGATATGGAGTAAACCCTTATACAACACCACTTCTTGTATATACAAACTTAGATCGTGCAAGACAAGACGCTGTAATTGCCGTATTAAATGGAGAAAACTATGATTGGAAAGATGATTTAGTTCAATCAGGAATTGCAGTACTTGAATCACAAACAGGTAAAATATTAGCAATAGGAAATGGTAGAAATAGAAATAATAGTGTTGCAGATCAATTTAACTTTGCAACAGAAATAAGAAGACAACCAGGATCAACCGCAAAACCAGTATTTGATTATGGTCCAGGAATTGAATATAACAACTGGTCAACATACCAAATGTTTGATGATGCACCATATAGTTATTCAAACGGAAGATCAATAAAAAACTGGGATGGAGCATTCATGGGTAATATTACATTAAGAACTGCCCTATCACATTCACGTAACATTCCAGCACTAAAAGCATTCCAACAAGTAGATGATGCGAAAAAACGTGAATTTGTAACAGGTTTAGGAATTGAACCAGAAATCTGTGGAAAAGGATATGCATATGATTACGATTCTGGAAAATGTGTAAATGAAGAAGATAGTAATGATATTCAAGAACCATCAGCAATGCATGAAGCACACTCTATCGGAGCATTTACAGGAGTATCTCCATTAATCATGGCTGGAGCATACTCAGCATTCTCAAATGGTGGTTTTTATAATGAACCATATTCTGTAACAAAAATAGTTTATAGACAAACAAAAGAAGAAGTAGAAGTACAAACAATAAAAAGACAAGTTATGTCTGAGGCAACAGCATACATGATATCAAGTGTATTACAAGACGTAAGTCTTTCTGGTGGAACACCACATAACGTAGCATGTAAAACTGGAACAACAAACTATGATGACATCACAATGGAAAATTATGACATGCCTTGGGATGCAGTAAGAGATTCATGGGTTGTTGGTTATTCAACAAAAACAACTATAGGTATGTGGTATGGATACGACAGTTTAACAAAAGAACAAATTCAACAAGGATATATTTTACATAATATTCCAGCAACAATTGCAAAAGATTATTTATTTAACGCATTAGTTTCTGCAGGTGCAATGGAATGGGACAGAGAAGAATTCAAGCAACCAGATAGTGTTGTAAAAGTTGGAGTTGCTCCAAATAGTAACCCTGCAAAATTGGCCCCTCCTGGAACAGACGCAATTTATGAATACTTTAAAAAAGGCTTTGAACCTACAGAATACGATACATCAAATTATAAACTTGGTGCACCAGGAAACTTCAAAGTATCAGAGAAAAATGGAAAAGTTACCTTATCATGGTCATCAGTTGATCCTGGTATACTAGCAAACTCTTCACATGGAAAATTTGGTTATAACATCTACAAAGATAATGTCTTAATAGACTGGACAGATAAAACATCATATACTTACACACCAACAGGATCTGTATATGGAACATATAAAGTAATCGCAACATATAAAGCATACACAGATGTACAAAGTGAGGCTGCAACAACAAAATTAACGGAACCAGAACCTGAAGAAGAACCAGAAGAAACAAACACATGTCCAGATGAAGCCCCATTAAACAAAACAACCAATAAATGTGAATGTACAGATAAAACAAAAACATATGATGCAACAACAAAAAAATGTAAATAAAAAATATTCCATCAAATCGATGGAATATTTTTATTTTTTTCATGACATAAAGAAATAAGCAAACAATCAGCACACTGTGGCTTTACAGCCTTACAATAGTATCTTCCAAACAAAACCAGTTGCAAGTGTCGTCTTCCCCACTCCTCTTTAGGAAACGTTTTCATCAGTTTTTCTTCTACAAGTAAAACATCATCAGATACTTTCGCAATCCCCAAACGCTTTGAAACTCTATCAACATGAGTATCAACTGCAATAGCAGCCTCTTTATAAAACTCACTCAAAAAAACATTACAAGTTTTACGACCAACACCAGGCAATGAAATTAAAAGATCTCTATCCCTAGGAACACTATCATGAAACTTTTCATTTAAAATAGTAGCAATACTTTTTACATATTTAGCTTTAATATGAAAAGAACCAATAGGTCTAAGAATATTTTCAAGTTCATCAATAGATGCATTTTTCAAATCATATAAAGAGGGATATCGATGAAACAAAACAGGAGTAACAGTATTTACTCTTTTATCCGTTGTCTGAGCACTTAAAACAATTGCAATTAACAGTTCATAGTCATTATGATAAATAAGTTCACATTTAGGATTTGGAAATAAACTATCTAAATAATTACCAATCTCATTCGTCCTCTTCATTATCAAACCAATCCCAATCCATAATACCTAAATCAATATCCTCGTCTAATGACTTTAAATCCTCATTATCACTTGATGAAGAATTAGACTTATTTAAATCTTCAACAGTAGTAATTCCCTTCTTTGCCCACTCATATAATATTCGATCAATATATTTTAAAGTAGAAACCCCATTAGAAACAGCCTCATCAACAGCCTTTTTAATAAGATCCTCATTATAATTATTATCTAACCAACTATGAACAATTTCATAATCAATAGAACCACTCAAAGTTCTTCCAAATTTATGTTCCATATAATCATAAATGCTAGATGCATCTTTATCTTCCGTAGTATCTTCTATATCTCCTATAATCAACATCTTCCATTTATTATAAAAAGAATCTAACGAAAAAACTTCCTCCATAAAACCTTTATCATTAGGACTAACATCAATAGTAATTAAACCTTTATCAGTTAACACAGAAATATAGTTCATAATCTCTTCCACAGAAAGATTTAAATCATTAGAAAATCGATTTACATCAAATAAAGATTTATTTCCTAAATGATGTAAATACATTAAAAAAACAAAAACATCCATGTCAAGTTTAAATTCCTTAATTTTTTTTAATAAATACAAAGGAATTACCACATTTCCATTTTGAAGAATATCCAAAATTTTTGAACTATCCATTTTATCATCTCCAAATATTCTATATACTATCACAAAATAATAAAAATAGCAAAAAAAGAGGATTTAACGAAACATATCCATAAAATCATCCTCTTTTTTCTTATTATCATTTTCATCCTTACCATCATCAGAAGAAGCAGGAGTATCATCCAACTTTTCAAGCTTCGGAAGTGTATCATTTGATGGAGTAGAATCTGTATCAGAAGAACTAGAAAAAGTAAAGCCTTCAGATGCTTGAGTATTAGCCTCTTCATCTAATTTAGCCAAAAACTTCTCACTAGTTTCAACAGTATCTTTTTTAGCCACATCATCAAATACTTCATTTACAACAGGTGTAAATTCAAATGTACTAGATCCATTTTTTTCAACATTAAATCCATTTTTTAAATCAGATTCATTATAGTTTAAATCTAATATTTTCTGTGCTTTACGATTTCCTTTTATACGTACCTTTTTCCAACTATAAACAGGATTTGTCCCATCATTCTTAATGAATGGATCAAAATGCATAAAATCATATTTACCAGTAAAGAATTTAAAAACATTTATAAGGAATGAAACAATAGTAAAAACAATAGTAATATTCAAAAATAACCATTCTGAATTAAAATATACTGAATATACAGAATAAAGTAAAAAATTAAAATAGAAAAAAGCAAGAATTCGACCAAATGATAGATTAACAGATTGTGCAAAATTCAAAATTGGAAAATAACAAATAGACGATTTCTTTCCAAACATACTTTTATTCAAAGAATTTAACAAAGCAGAATATAAAACAAATAAAACAATAACTACAAAGACAATTGCTAAAAAAGTATAAATACCCACATTTAATATAAAGGAAAAAATATTAAGTATTTCATTTTCATGCCAATCAGGAGAAACCATTCCCTGAGATATCTCTTCAATAGTAAGACCACCATATTTATTACTATTACCTACATAACAATTATCATTACCATCCAAAATAGCAATATAATAAACATCATTTTTAGTATAATTCTCAATGAAATACTCTTCATCAATAATAATATCTAGAACAGAAGCCGCACCACTAGAAAAAGTCAATTGTGCTTGATCTCCTACTAAATCTTTTGTCGTACAATAAGCAACAAATCCAATATTCTTTTTATTTTGATCAAACAATAAAACATCTACAGCCAAAGGCTTTTCATCAACCGATTTATTACGAACAAGTTCAAACCTCAACAGTGCATAAGTTTGCCTAGAAACATTTTTTTCGTAATGAAACTTTATATACTCATAAGCCTTCGTATCAACAGAGGCTACTTCATCTATAGGTATTAATTCCATTTCTTTATAATTAAACAAATACTCATCCTCTGCATGAACATTTATAAAACCAAAAAATGATAAGAAAAAGAAGAAAACAAAATACTTTTTCACATAATCACCCCTTATTTATATTTTTCAATAATATAATTTTGAATCTTTTCTCGATTATTATCTAATCTCTTATAAAGAATTTCTCTCTCTATATCGTCATAAATATCTTTTAAATATTTCCCAGGTTTTCGATTCAAAATAGTCATAATACTATCAGAATCAATTTGAATATCATTACGACTCTTAATAGCCAAATTAGCATAAGACTCATTAATACTCTTTAAATCAATTCCCTTCATTCTACCTGCACAAGAGTTCACATAAAGCCCATATTTATATAAACACATAGGATCCAAATTATTATGGCATTTAGCCTCATTAATATCTTCCATAATTTCTAATTCATTTTTTTGAAATGGATATTTTGAAGAAACATCCAATAAACTCCATACAGCAATTGCACTATCAACACCACAATCAATAACTTTCTCTAAATGCTGAAGTTCTAATTCTTGATCAAGTCCTAAATCTAATAATAAACGAATACCATAATCACGATTAGGACAATTAAATATTTTATCTAGTTCCTCCTTTTTTCTTTGATAAGAAAGCCTCTCAATCAAATATTTTTGATTACGAATAGCAGCAATTACATCATCTGCTAATTGAAAATTCAAAATTGTAGCAAACCGAACTGCTCGAAGAATACGTAAACAATCCTCAGAAAACTTTTGATTAGCATCCCCTACTGTACGTATAATTTTATTTTTTATATCTTCCTGTCCACCCAAATAGTCAATAATATGACCGTCTTCATCCATACATAAAGTATTAATAATAAAATCTCTTCTTAATAAATCCGGATATAAGTCATCAATATATTGAACTTCAACAGGTTGTCTATTATTCTCATAACCAATTTCTAAACGGAAAGTTGTTATTTCAAACCGTATTCCTTTCATCATAACAATAACAGAACCATAATCTTCATGTGGTAAACAACTATCCTCAAATAATTCTTTAATTTCTTTAGGAGTCGCATTCGTTGTAATATCAATATCATTTGATTCAATTCCTAAAATATGATCACGAACAAATCCCCCGACAATATATGCCTTATAAGAGTGATTATTAAACTCCTTTAAAAGTTTTAATGCTACATCTAGCATTGAATCACCACCTAATCACATTATACCATAAAACCAAAAAAAAGAACCCAAACTTAGGTTCTTTTGTGAAACTACAAATTTTAGTTTACAGCATCTTTTAAAGCAGAACCTGCTTTGAAAGTAACAGCCTTTCTAGCAGCAATTTTAACAGTTTCACCAGTTCTAGGATTACGTCCTTCACGAGCAGCTCTCTTAGATACTGCGAAAGTACCAAATCCAACTAGAGGAACTTTATCTCCTTTTACTAATGCTCCAGTAATAGCAGCAAAAGTAGCATCAATTGCTCTTGTAGAATCAGCCTTTGTTAATCCAGTAGCAGTTGCTACAGCCTCTACTAATTCAACTTTCTTCATAATTATTTACCTCCCTATAATTTACTAAGCACATGTTATGCTTACATATTAAAATTATCACGAATTATAACAAAAAGCAAGAATTATAACTTAAATTTACTAAGTTTTTCATTAATATTTCCCAACAATTGTATAATATGACCAATCGCATAATGGAAGACAGACAATAACAAGCCAATAAACCAAATCAAAATCATAAGAGAAAAATTAAATTCAGTTACAAGACACTCATCAGAATAAAAATAAGAAGTTGCCTGACAAGTTGCAAATAAATTACCTAAAAAGATACCTAAAAAGAAAAAAAGAATAAATAAACCAATACCAAAAATCTGATAAAAGTTAAAAGATTTTGTAAAAAAATCTTCTTTAATTGTCTTCCCTTTAGGAAAATCTTCTTTTGCTTTTGTAATCTCATCAAATAAATCCATAATTAATCATTTCCTTTCTTTTTTTCTCTCTTTTTTTCTTTCTTTTCTATAGAGTCATCCTCATCTTTCTTCAAATGCTCATCAACCTTATCCTTAACCTTTTCACCTATCTCATCTGATTTATCCTTTACTTTATCAGTAATTTCTTCCGCCTTTTCCTTTACTTTTTTAGATATATCAACAACCTTTTCATCAAGATCAGTCTTATCTAAAACAGAATGAATATCATTAGAAATATCTTGATATATCTCATCAAAATTACCAGAATTATCAGAATCTAATTTATGATAATCTAAATATTCATGATATAAATAAATATATCTAGCAAATAATAAAACATAAAAAGCATCTAAAATAGAAACAAATAATCCACTTACAACAACCGTTGAAATTAAATTAACAACTAAACTAAAAACTACCAATACCAACAATGCATAAAAATAATAATCATTGACAATCTCATTAAAAGGAGAGTTTCCTAAATGCATATCTTTCCAAACACGTGTATCACGAAGCATCGTATGAAACAAATAAACAAATAAAACTAAAGACTCCAAAAAATGAAAAATTGTATTAAGAGAAAAAGATTGAATTAATGTTAAAAAAGTAGTTAATGTAGAAATAAAATAAATAAATATTAAAAATATATTTAAATAATTAAAATAAACCTTCCCCATCTTCGTTTTTAATAAGCAAAAATAAACAAGTACTAACAAATAAATAGAATTATGATTAATAACACTACTAAATAAAGAAAAAGAAGAATTACCAACCACGGCAAATGATTGACTACATAAAATCGTTGCCAAGATGGTTACAATAATCAAAGTTGTAATCATATTTCCACTTTCATACCATTTAATATCTTTTTTTTCATCTTTCATAAACAACATCACCCTTTCAAATAAATTATATCATTATTTAGAATAACCATATAGAACAATTCAAAAAAACTTTCCTACTTGACAAGTTTATGCTATAATATTGCTGAATTGGAGGGGATACTATGAAATTACCTACCGTTGCTTTAGTCGGAAGACCTAATGTTGGGAAATCTACCCTATTTAATAAAATAGTTGGAAAAAAGATATCCATTATTGAAGATGTACCAGGAGTAACAAGAGATAGAATCTATCAAGAAACATCCTACAATGGAAAAAGTTTCTATTTAATTGATACAGGTGGAATTGATACTACAAAAATGGATTTTAATGAAGAAATAAAAATGCAAGCAGAAGTTGCTATTGCAGAATCTGATGTTGTTGTCTTTATTGTTGATGGAAAAGAAGGAATTACAACAAATGATATCATCATAAGAGATATTTTAAGAAAAACAGATAAAAAAATTATTGTTGCTATCAACAAAATGGATATAAAAGAAGCACAAAATAATATTTATGATTTTTACGAATTAGGATTTGACACTTATATACCAATTAGTGGAATTCATAATACTGGTTATATTGAATTAATGGATACGATAACAGAAAATTTTAAATTACAAGAAATACAAGAAGATAATCGAATTAAATTTTCAATCATAGGAAGACCTAATGTTGGAAAAAGTTCATTAACAAACGCGCTACTACAAGAAGAAAGAGTTGTTGTTTCAAACATAGCCGGAACAACAAGAGACTCTATTGACTCTATTTTAAAATATAATAATGAAGAATTCGTAGTAATTGATACTGCAGGAATGAGAAAAAAAGGAAAAGTATTTGAAAGTATTGAAAAATATAGTCTAATTCGTTCTTTAAAAGCAATTGATAGATCAGATATTTGTTTAGTAGTAATCAACGCTGAAGAAGGAATTCTAGAACATGATAAACATATAGCAGGATACGCAATCGAAAGAGGAAAAGGATTAATATTTGTTGTAAATAAATGGGATACAGTAAAAGATACTTCTATACAAGAATATGAAAAATTAATGAGAGCAGAATTTCAATTTGCTCCATATGCACCAATTGTATTTTTAAGTGCTTTAACAAAAAAGAGAATTCATACACTAATGCCTGAAATTATAAAAGTAAAAGAAAACATTTCAAAAGAAATTAAAACAAGTATAATCAATGAAGCAATACAAGATGCCTATCAATTAAATCTTCCTCCTTCTTACAAAGGAAAAAGATTAAAAATATATTTCACATCACAAACTGGTATAAAACCACCAAAATTTACATTTCGTGTGAATAATAAAGGACTTGTTCATTTTTCATATGAAAGATATCTAGAAAATAAAATTAGAGAATCCTTTGGCTTTGAAGGAACACCAATTATATTACAATTTAAAAATAAAAATGGAGAAGAAGAATGATTATAGGAAAAAATAATTTTATTAATCAAAAAATAAACAGAATACAAACTAACATAAATACAAATAACAATCAAACGAAAGAAATTAATCCAATGAGACATGCCAATGTCTTGAGTAAAGAAGACATGATGCAAAGATCATTAAACATTTTACAAGATCGACTAAATAAAGGACATATTTCACTAGATGAATTTAATAAAAAATGCCAAGAGATAAACAAAAAAAATCAATAAAGAAAAAACCTCACATATACTATATAGGAGGTTTTTATGTTTAAAGACAGTATTTTTAAAAACATAGAAAATAAAACAAATATAAAAAAAGAAACAATTCTATCCCTTGCAGGAAAATTACAAAATAATAATATGAAAGATGAGGCTACAATAAAAGAAATCATTCAAGAACTAAGTAAATTAACCGGAAAAAAAGTATCAAAAGAAAAAGAAGAAAAAATAATAAAAGCAATTTTAAAAGATGATATTCCAAAAAATATTGAAAAAATGTTTTAAAAAAGACTATTTATTTAGTCTTTTTTATTGTATAATAATTAATAATAGGGAGTGTAGAAAATGAAAGAAGAATTAAAAAGGGATGTAGAAGAAAGTAATTTTCAACAGGATACACTATCTTTTAATGTATATAAAACAACAACAGGTTTTTATATAAGTGAAGATATGTGTGATAAATACAATGTTGGAGATAGAGAAAATAAAAAAAACATAAAAAATAAAATTTGTTATAAAGTTACAAAAGGTGAAATTGATTCAATAGAAAGTCAAGCAAAATTTGAAAATATTAATTTGATTCCTAAATATATAACAATTTTTGATTTGCAACTAATACTATCTTTTACAGTATATATTGACACCAATCATAATAATAAAATGTACATTTCCAATAATCTATGCGGAAAATATGGAATTAGACCTATTGCAAAAAGAATGATAGAAGGAAACACATATTGTAATATTACAGAAGAAGATTTGGAAAAAATTGAAAATCAAACAAGAAATGATAAAGTGGTATTAAAAAAGAAATATGTAAAAGTACAGCTAGATGATGAAATGGATGCAAAAGAAAACTTGTTCATTTACTATTATGATATACAAACAGCAAAATTATATGTACAAAGAAATATCTATGAACTTGCTAGAAATCTAGGAATTGATATAGATGGAGACCCAAAGATTATCGAAGATAAAAACTGTTACTCATTAACAGATAAACAATTAAATGAAATTGAAGTAAGCTCTCAAAGTCGAGGAGTTGAAAAAATAATTAAACCTCCCCTATTACAAAAAATATCTTATGAAGATATTAAACCAGATATACTAATCAAAGATAATAATTCAGAAAAGAAAACAGCAAAAGAAAATAATAATTGGGACATGAATCCAACGGATACAATAAAAGTAGAAATTGAAAAACAAATATGCGAAAAAATAGAAAATATGATTCAAGAAAAAAACATCTATATGGAATTTGAAGAAACTCTTGAAAATGCTAAAGAAAAATTTATAATTCAATTTTTAAAAGGACACAACATAAATATTTGTGAAACAGAAACAGAATTAAATAAAATTAAAAAGAACACTTTAAATAAAATAATAGGTGAATCTTTAGAAGAAAATCCATACAATCCAAAAGAAATTAAAGATTGCGATACTTATATCAATAATAATAATTTATTAGAAAAAGCCCAAAATGAAATAACAAATAAACAAAGAGATTATATTTCAAATTTATTAATGACAAATGATGTTAATACTGAAATCATGAATCAAGAAATCATGAATTATTTGAGGGAAAGATCAAAGTATTATAAAAAAGAATTATTACATATCATTATAGATAATTCAGAAATAAAAGAACTATTAAATGGAAAAGATTTAAACAATGATATTAATGATACAATAATAAATAAACTAAACTTAAAAGAAGAAACTATTATTCAAAAAATAAGTTCAAAATCAATAGAAGATAAAATAATAAGCATTGCAAAATCAGACTCAGTAAAAAAAGATGAGATAAATATATTATTAAATACTGAATTATTTAAAAGAAATATATATGATGACTTAGATTATGATGAAGATGATGACTTTATTGAAGAGGAAGAAGAACAAAATATTAAGCAAGAAAACTTAATAGTATATTTAGATAAAGACACAAACAAATTATATATTCCAAAAGAATATTCAGAAAATCCATTTAAAGAAACAAAAACAATCATGAAGAAAGATTGTGTAGAAACAACAACAGAAGAACTTAATAAAATTACAAACAAAAATATTGTATTAATAGATGTTTATTTATCAAAAGATGAAAAATATGATATTATAGTATGTAATGCAAATGGAAAATTATTTGTTTCAAAAAATAATCTTGATCAATTAAATTATAATATTGATAATCCACATAAAATAATTGTAAATAAAGAATTATATTATGAAATAAGCAAAAGTGATTTAGAAAATATTCGTTCTAAAAGAAATGAAGGAATTCATATTAATATTCTTCTAAAACACATTATTCCAGCAAAAAAAGAACAATAACGTTCTTTTTTTTATGGGAATACATATACTTAAATGAAATAAGGAGAATGGATATGAATAAAAAGGAAATTATTAAAAACATTGCAAAAAGAAGTGGAGGAGATATTTATCTAGGGGTTGTAGGTGCAGTCCGTACAGGAAAATCCACCTTCATAAAAAGAATGGTAGAGACATTAATCATACCAAATATGGAGGATGAATATGAAAAGAAAAGAACATTAGATGAAATACCACAAAGCGCTGCTGGTAAGATGATTATGACAACAGAACCAAAATTTGTTCCAAATAACACAGCTAAAATTAAAATTGATGATATAACTTGTCAGGTAAAACTTATTGATTGTGTAGGATATATGATTGAAAACGCACAGGGCGCAACAGATGAGAATGGCCCAAGAATGGTTAAAACGCCATGGTATACCGAGGAAATACCATTTACAGAAGCAGCCGAAATTGGAACGGAAAAAGTAATTAAAGAACACTCAACAATAGGAATTGTTATTACGACAGATGGATCAATTGGAGAATTTGAAAGAAAAGATTATATAGATGCAGAAAAAAGAGTAATAGAAGAATTACAAACCATGTCAAAACCATTTATTGTAATTGTAAATAGTACTCATCCAAATACACCAGATACAGAAAATATCGTAAAAGACTTAAAAGAAAAGTATAATATACCAGTCATTGGACTAAATATTGAATCTATGACAGAAAAAGATATGTATAACCTATTAAGAGAAGCACTATATGAATTTCCAGTATTAGAAGTTAGGGTAAATATGCCAGAATGGATAGCGATATTAAATCCTGATCATAAAATTAAAAAATCATATATAGAAGCAATGAAAGAAAGTGTAATAGAAATTGATAAAATTAAAGATGTAGAAAAAATAACAGAGTCATTTCAAAAATCAGAATATATCGAAAAATGCTACCTATCAGATATTGATACATCAACTGGAATTATAACAATCAATGTAACAGCACCAAATAAACTATACAGTGAAACATTAAAAGAATTGGTAAACACAGAAATAAACACAAAAGCAGACCTTTTAGCATTATTTCAAGAATATAATGTAGCAAAAAAAGAATATGATCAAATAAAATATGCATTAAACATGGTAAAACAAACAGGATACGGTATCGCAACACCATCCATTGAAGATATGAAATTAGACAAACCAGAAATTATAAAACAAGGAACAAGATATGGAGTAAAATTAAAAGCAGTAGCACCATCAATTCATATGATCCGAGTAGACGTAGAATCAACATTTGAACCAATCATAGGAAGTGAAGTTCAAAGTAAAGAATTAATTGACTATATTATGAAAGATCATGAAGAAAGTCCTAATGAAATATGGAAAAGTGAAATATTTGGTAGAAGCCTAGACTCTATCGTACAAGAAGGAATTCAATCAAAAATAAATCTTATGCCAGAAAACATAAGATTTAAACTACAAAACACATTAACGAAAGTTGTAAATAAAGGAAGTAATAATGTCATTACAATTGTAATATAAAAAAAGACCTAGTCTTTTTTTAATTTGATATTTTTCCAATTAATCCAACATAATAATCATATAAATCTTGATTAGAAAAACGAATTTCACCATTTTCTAAAGACCAAGAATCTTGATATAATATCAAAAAATTTAAAACATCTAAACAAGTATCATATATAGTATTCATTTTTTCTTTACTATCAGACAATATCTTTCTAGTCTCTTTTAAATCATCCATCATATCATCTTCTAACATCAGTTGAACATATAAAGAGCGATAATAGGAACTAGATGTTCTATTATTAATATAAGAACGAATACTATCCTCTTCTAAATTTTCTAGTAAGAAATCAATACGATTATTATATTCAGCTTTTGTATCATTCAAATAAGTAATAGACTCTTTAAAATTAGGTCCATCCGTTTCATAATTCTGATAAGATAAAATTTGTTTCAACTTTTCAGAAGAAGAAATATTTGAAACCTCCTGTATGCCTAAAGCATAACTATCTAAATATTCTTTAATAGCAACCTCAACAATACGATAACCTCCAGATGTTTTAATTTCTCGATTATAACGATCCTTTGTTACATCTAATTTTTGAAGAGCAGAAACCTCGTCTTTTAGCATTTTTAAAGAATAAGCATCACGAATCACAAAAAAAGTAATAAGAACAAATGCACATACCAGTATACCACAGAAAATATGAAAAAATTTTCTTTGTTTTTTATCCTTCATAACATCACCCATGAATTACTTTATCAATTTTCATTAAAACCTCTTTAACACCTAATTTTGTAACACTAGAAAAAACAACCAAGTCATCACCTATTACCAAATCTAATGATTTTAAAATATCTTTTAAATTTTTTTCCTTCTTACTACCCCCTACTTTATCCGCCTTTGTAGCAATAACAGTAACAGGTAAATTATAATACTTCAAAAAATTATACATAATCAAATCATCTTCTGTTGGAGGATGACGAAAATCTATTAACATAAAGACACGCTTTAACTGTTCTCTCTTTTCAAGATATTCTTCAATCATTAAACCAAATTTAGTTTGCGTCTTTTTATCAACACTAGCATATCCATAACCAGGAACATCTATTAAATAAAAAGCATCATTTACATTATAAAAATTTAAAGTTTGCGTTTTACCAGGTTTAGAAGAAATATAAGCAAGATTATTTCTAGATAAAATTGAATTAATAAAACTACTCTTTCCAACATTACTTCTTCCAACTAATAAAAATTCAGGTTTTCCAGAATCAGGAAACTGACTTCTTCTTGTAGCAATAATATCTAAACTAGCATCTTTAATAACCATTTAAATCACCTTTTCATTTTATAAAATAATTTTTTAATTCTAAATCTAAATCTCTCATAATAAGCATAGCCTCATCTAAAGTCTTTACCTTTACACCAGAAGCAAAACGATGTCCTCCCCCATGATGTTTTTCAGCAATGCGATTAATCTCAGGTCCACGAGAACGAATTGATACACGATATTGATCATTCTTACGATCCTCTGTAATAGTTGCCCAAACATATACCTCACGAATATAATTAAAATTATTAATCATATTCCCAGCCGATGCAGAATCAACATTATATTCATTAATAATATCATCACTAATAACAACATAACCAAGACAATTTTCAGTTACAACCATATTTAAAGCAATATATCCCTCTAATCGTACTTCATTCAAAGGCCTAATATATAGCTTTTCATAAACACTTGCTAAATCAATAGAATAATCCTTCAGTAATCTAGAAACCATACCAAAAGTATTAGATGTACAACTATTAAATAAAAAACGATTAGAATCTGAAACAAGACCCATATATAACAATTCAGCTATAGAATCATTACACTTTAATTCAGTTTGATATAAAAGATTCATAATGATCTCACATGCAGATGATTTATCATCTTCTATTAACTCTAAATCACAAAACTTTTCAAGAAAAGGATGATGATCAATTTTAATAGAATAAGCTCCTTGAGAAAAATCCAGACTATCTACTCGTTTTTGATCAGGAGTATCAGTAATAATAAGTAAAGCATCCTGTACTTTTTCTAATTTATCTAATTTACCAATTGATAGAAATCGACTACTTCCAGTACCAATAGCCAAAACCTTTTTATTAGGATACGTTAAACGAATAGAATCCCTTAAGGCTAATTGACTACATAAAGCATCTGGATCAACACCAATATGTCTTGCAATCAAAATCGTATCATATTCTTTAATTTTTTCAACAATTTTATTATACATAGAACATTTCCTATCTATTATTCATTATTAACTTTAAAGTATCTCTAGCAATCATTAACTCTTCATTCGTAGGAATTACATATACAGGAATCTTAGAATCATCACTACTAATACGAACGATTTCTCCACAGATTTGATTCTTTTCCTCATCTAATTTAACCCCTAGAGGAGAAAGCTTCTCACAAATTTCTTTACGAATTGGAACATTATTTTCTCCAACGCCTGCCGTTAAAGCAATAACATCACATCCATCTAATAAAACATAATATTGTGAGATATAATCTACAATTCTTCGAACATACTTATTTTTTGCACGTATTGCTTTCTCATTACCTTCCTCGCATAAAGAAACAATATCACGCATATCATTACTATATTCACTCATACCAAGTAATCCACTATGGTTATTTAAATCATCAATTACTTCTCCTGCATTTTTACCCTCTTTTTCCATTACATAAGGAATAATAGATGGATCAACATCACCAGAACGAGTTCCCATCATAATTCCAGCAAGAGGAGTAAATCCCATACTAGTATCAACACATTTCATATCAGAAATAGCCGCAATAGACCCACCATTTCCAATATGACAACTAATAAGCCTAAAATCATCACGACCTAGGATAGATTTAACAGTATCTGTAATATAACGATGACTTGTACCATGTGCACCATACTTTCTAACACCATATTCCTCATACCAACGAAGTGGAACAGGATATAAATATGTCTCCTCATTCATAGTTTGATGAAAAGCAGTATCAAAAACAGCCACCATAGCAGCATCTGGTAAAACCTCACGAAATGCTTTAATTCCTAATAAATGAGCAGGATTATGTAAAGGAGCAAAATCCCTAAATGACTCAATATCAGATATTACCTGATTAGTAATAAAAACAGATTCAGAATATTTGCTTCCCCCATGAACAATACGATGACCAACACCTTTAATATCATTAATAGAATGAATAATTTCTAAATCAACCAACTTATCTAACAAAATAGAAACAGCATCAGTATGAGTAGATAATTCAAGATTTTGAGTTATCTTTTGTCCATTAAATTTAATTGTATAACAACTACCATCAGTACCAATTCTTTCAAAATTACCACTAGCAATAACAGTCTCATTATTCATTTCAAATAAACAAAACTTTAAAGAACTACTTCCAGCATTAATTGAAATAATTTTCATAAGACTCCCTCTTTCCATAAATATATTAATATTATACTATAAACTAGTAAATAATAAAAGATATGTTTTTTCCCCAAAAAATAACATCTCACTTTCTTGAGATGTTATTTTATTACAATATCTTATTTTTTAAAGGGACCAAAATGGGGGTTTCTTCATAATTATCTTATTTTTTTTCCACAACTAGAACAATATATATCATGATCAACACGATTTCCACAAACAGGACAAAAACTAATTTCACTAGAAGGAATATCTTTATTAGTTTGTTTTAAAGAATTAGTAGTAATTTGTAATTGCAATTTTGAAATAACATGAACAATAATAAAACACATAAAAAGCATAACAACATAAAAGAAGAAAAATAAATATAAAACGGAAGGTATTTCAGTAGCAATATAATAAAAAATTAAAGAATCATACATTGTATGAAACAATACTGGAAAAAGAAAACTAAAAATAGAAAATCTTACATATAAAGAATGATGACGATTAAAACTTGCAACCTTTGCTTTAGCCAAAAAACTACCCATAATAACAGCAAAACACATATGTCCTGGAACAGATAAAAATGCACGTAGTGCAACTACATTAAATCCATTTTGAAAAACATAAGCAATATTTTCTACACAAGCAAATCCTAAAGATGTAAAAACAGAATACACAACAATATCATAAACCTCATTAAATTCACGACTATTATAACCCAGAAAACGTGTAATTAACCATTTAAATCCCTCTTCTAATATCGCAACATTCATAAGAGTACATAAAAAAATAATAAGAAAATTTTGAATTCCATCTGTTGGAAACAATAGTTCAAAACATATCTCTAAAACTAAAACAGGAATAAAACTCAAAAAACCAAATAAAAACATCTTTAATAATAAAGAAAAAGGTTCTTTATGTTTATCTTTAAAATAAATAAAAAAACACAATACAATAACAGGTAAAATGGCCGAAATAAATAAACCAAAAAAGTACATATTATCACCTATTATTATTATAAAAGAAAAAAGACATTTAAGAAAATCTTAAATGTCTTAGTTTACAATTATTTGCATAATTTATATGTATCTTTAATAATCATCAATTCTTCATTTGTAGGAACAACCCAAACATCTACTTTAGAATCCTTTGTACTAATAATTCCTTCATGTTTATCCTTAAATCCAGCAATTAAACTATTTTCCTCATCATTTAATTGAATTCCAAGAGGAGCCAATTTAGAAATAATATCAGCACGTGCTTCAATTCCATTTTCACCAACACCAGCAGTGAATACAATAGCATCAACATCTCCACCTAGTTCAATATAATAATCAGCAATATATTTAGCAACACGATCATTATACATTGTTAAAGCAAGTTGTGCTCTTTCATCACCTTTACTAGCTGCCTCTTCAACATCTCTTGAATCACTAAATCCAGAAATACCCAATAGACCACTCTTCTTATTCAATTCATTTGTAACATCACCAATACTCATATCAGATTCTTTACAAACGTATTCTAAAATAGAAGGATCAATAGAACCACTACGAGTACCCATCATTAATCCATCAAGAGGAGTAAGACCCATAGTAGTATCATAACAAACACCATCTTTAATAGCACTAATACTTGCACCACTACCAACATGACAAATAATTAAATTAACATCTTCCTTATGAAGTTTTTCCTTCATAACCATTGTAATATACTTATGACTAGTACCATGGAAACCATATTTACGAACTCCATATTTTAAATACCACTCATATGGTACTGGATACATATAATTCTTCTTAGGCATTGTTTGATGAAAAGCAGTATCATAAACTGCAACCATAGGAACATCAGGTAAAACCTCTTTTAAGGCTTTAATTCCTGCTAAATTACCAGGATGATGCAATGTTGCAAACTTAGTCATATCAACAATATCTTGAATAACTTCATCAGTAATAATAACAGAATCCTTATACTTTTCAGCACCATGAACAACTCTATGTCCAACACCTTTAATTTCATCTAAAGATTTAACAGCCTTATGTTCAACAAGCTCATTTAATAATACTTGAACAGCATCATTATGATCTTTTAAATATTTTGAACCTTTAATCTTTTCACCATTAATCTTAGTTGTCCAAAAACTATCCTCAAGCCCAATCTTTTCAATATAACCACTTATGATTACTTTTTCTTCTGGCATTTCAAATAATTGATATTTTAAAGAACTACTTCCAGCATTAACACACAAGTATTTCAATTTCAACATCTCCTTTTCATAACAATGTTAAAGTACCAAAGAAAAAATAAAAAGTCAATAAAAAAGAATGGAAAAATCCATTCTCTTATATTTATTTACTTTTTTTAGTTGTACGACTTCTTTTATTTTTATTCTTACCCTTTTCAACTAATCTTTTTGTCATTTCACCACCGACAATACCATTGTCACGACTAGAAGCATTAGCACCTAAGTTAACACCAAATTCATTAGCAATTTCAAATTTCATATTTTCAACAGTTTGCTTAGAATTATTAGTTGTAACTTTTCTAGAAGAATTTTTTTTCTTTCTTGGCATATTATTCACCTCCTAAATATAGTTTGAGAATAAAATAGCCAATTATACTATAAAATATCAGAAAATTCAGAATCCTCAGATGTTACAATAATATCTTCTACGGAATCAACCGCATCAGAAATCATAGAAAGATAATCAAATTTTGCTTCTTCCCTTATAACAGTATCTAAATTTGGATGAATTACAGGATGCTTTGGCACAAAAACAGTACAACAATCTTCATATGGAAGAATACTTGTTTCATAAGTATCAATATGACGAGCAATATCCATAATCTCCAACTTATCTAAACAAGCAACTGGGCGAATAACAGGGACAGATGTAACTTCATTTATAACTGACATACTTGTCAACGTTTGAGAAGCAACTTGTCCAATACATTCTCCATTAAAAATTGCCATAGCATGATATTTTTTAGAAAGCAAATCCATAATACGATACATCATTCTTCTCATAATCGTAATACAATAATCATCACGACAACTCTTATATATCTCTTCTTGAACAGGAGTAAAGTTGACAATATGTAAACAGATAGAATTACAATATACGGACAATTTTTTACATAAAGTAATCACCTTTTCACGAGCCTCTAAACTAGTATGAGGAATAGCCTCAAAATAAACAGCATCAAGTACAACTCCACGTTTCATAGCCAAATATCCTGCAACAGGAGAATCAATACCTCCACTTAACATTAATAAACCTAATGGTTGTGTTCCAACAGGATATCCACCCGCACCAAAATAAGACTGATGATAAATATAAGTATTTTCTTCCCGAATTTCAACCTTAATCCACAAATCAGGCTGATGTACATCAACTTTAATATTAGGAATATTTTTAAGTAAAAAGCCCCCTAACATAGGATTTAAATCCTGACTATGAATAGGAAAAGACTTATCACTTCTTTTCGTCTCTATTTTAAAAGTATGAAAATCTTCAACAGAAACAACATCTAATAAAGTCTTCTGAATACTCTCTAAATTAGAATCACATACAACAGCAATATGATAAGCATGAATACCAAATATTTTATCCACAATCGATTTGATTTGTTCTAAATCTTTATCTTCAAATAAAATAGTCATCTTAGCACGATCTTTTTTTATCTGTACAGAAAAAGACTCTAATTTACGACATACATTATGATATAAAGTATTAATAAAATAATTTAAATTTCCTTTCTTAGTCGTCAATTCCCCATATTTAATTAAAATAACACGCTTCATAGTAAATCACCACATGCATATTTTATCATAGAATAATAAAATATACCATAAAAAAATAAGTCCGATGACTTATTCTTCCATTAATTTTTTAGTTCTATAAAAAGTTTTACTAACAATATCTAAAGAGGTCTTTCTACGAATTCCATCTAAGGAACGAGTAGATTCATTATAACGATCATTAACCATAAAGATGAAATAATATTCTTCATAATACTCATCAAATACCATTTTTCCAGAATCTTTACAATTATATAACGTAATTTCTTCAACATCATCACCAGTAAGTTTTTCTTCTGTCCATTCACTCACTTCATAAATAGGAATATCAGAAACATCATTTATTTCATAGTTATCAATAAGATATTTTCCACATTTTAAAGTAGTATAAACATGACCATCTTTAAATACCACCTTTGATGCCTCTTGTGAACAATTACCACTTCCTAAAGTATTTTTAATATCTTTCATAACCCCTTCATGAATTGCTTCCCCTAAATAGATTGTTTCAACATTAGGAAAAGAATTCTGATTTGTAATCATTGCTTTTGAAAAAGAAGATGCATTCTCTCGAAATGCTGTCAACTTTTGAGTACTTGCACCTCCAAGTGTTGTATACATTAAAATTGCCATAACCACCAAAATCAACACAATTACAACCATAACCTCTTTTGTTCCAAAACCCTTATTATTTTTCATATAACCCTCTCAACTTTCTATATATATTTTCGTCAACAAACGACATTGCTTTAACAGAAATTTCTAAAGAACCTCTGTAATCGCCCTTATAAAATCTACTTTCAGCATCACATATACTCTCATTAACCTCCTGATAAGTAGAACGATATCGATTGATATAAACCATAACTGTCTCAGCAAGTTCTGCATTACGAACCATTTCATTTGTTGTATTATATAGTTTTAATACCAAATCACGTGCTGTATCAACTCTTGTATTCAAAGTTTTAATAACAATTGGTTTTCTCTCAAGCTCTCGTATAACCTCTAAAATTGCCTCATTGGCTTCATGAAGTTGTACAAAATAATTATCTGTTACAACAGGTAATTTATAACTACGAATTTTTGCTTTACAATTTTTTAAGAATCCCTGAATTTCATCTAATTGCTCACGAGCACGTAATTCATCATCATACATATTACCAAGAGATTTTAATGCACAATCAAAATCATTTTCCATTGTAACCAAACGATTTGTAAGATTCTCAACTTCCTCACTTAACATAGAATAAGGGCAAGACTTCGTTTCTTCTTTCTGAATCATCTTTTTGTAATCATCATTAATAACAACTAAAATCTTATTAACCTCATGAATAACCTCAATATCTTCATCTTTTAAATCATACATTTTTTTAATATCATCTAATTGTTCATAAACATCTTTAACAAGATTATTGGTCTTATCAAGTCTTTTTGCAAAATCAGTAGAAACTTCTTCATATAACTTACGAGATAATCTTTCTTTTTCAAAATCTATAAACAAAGAATCATAATATTCCAACATCGTTTTTAAGTCAAACATACAACCTTCTAGATTAATCATACGAACTTTATCTAAGATTCTTTCAATGTTTTTACGAGACTCATCAATATTATATTCTATATTTAAATAATCAAGAACAAACCCTTTTTCAACCATATCGTGATAATTTGCTTCAACTTCCCTCATACGATTTGGAATAACTGTCTGACTCATTAATAATACATCTGGAAGCTCCTTAATCAAAATTTCCATATGATCAATCATATTATCTAAAGCCTTACAAATATGAACAACCTCGTTATAATCATTTACTTCCATAACTTTTTCAAAATCTAAAAAACGCTTCTCTATATTTTCAAGTTGCATCTCAACAGATTCTTGCATAAATCCATATAATTCACGATGCTCATGAAACTCTCGATTTAGTGCACGATATTTAGATTTTAACTTAATAACAATAGAACGATACTTTTCTTCACTTAAAGTAATATCTTTAATTTGTTCAAGAAGATGCTCTGCAGCCTCACGTACTTTATAAATTTCAATCTCAGTTTTCGCAATACGATAACCACAAGATTTATAATCTTTCTTCTCAACATAAACATCTAAATCAATTAACATATCATCAATTACAGTAAGACGCTTATCCCGAATATAATCAAAACGATCATGCCATTCAGTATACTTTTCTTCCATTTTATCATTTTTAATAATAGGTTCAACCTTAGATAACTCTAACAAAACAGGAGTTGAGGCAACCTGATTTCTTTGAACTTCTAATTCTTTTAATTTATTCTTATAGAAACGAGCCTCCATACGACGAATAATATGAAGTATAATAATAACAATAGTCAAAGCAACAATGATAGTAGAACCAATAATAAGAAACTGACCTTGCATATACACACCTCAATTCTATACATAATCATTTTAACACAAAAATAAGTCTTTTTTCTACAAAAAAAGTAAAATAATAAAACTTAGTAAAAAACAATTGATTTTCTTGACAATATCATCATTTTGACATATAATTAAAAATGCAAATTTCTTGAAACAGCAACTCTGGAATATATTAATGTGTTCTTCAAAAATAAGTAGCGATAGCTGTTTAAGTGAAAGAAGAACTCCCTAATATATGACCAAGTATTCAAGGTTTGTAAGAAAGGAAGAAAAAAAATGGCAAGATATACTGGACCAAGTTACAAAAAAGCACGTCATGTTGGTTTTTCAACAAGTGAAACAGGAAAAGAATTAGCACGTCGTCCATATGGACCAGGACAACATGGAAATGACAGAAAAGGAAAATTATCAGATTATGGAACACAATTAAAAGAAAAACAAAAAGTACGTTTCATGTATGGAGTTAATGAAAGACAATTCAGAAAAACTTTTGAAGAAGCAGCAAAAATGAAAGGAATTCAAGGTACAAACTTCTTACGTTTACTAGAATCAAGATTAGACAATGTTGTATACCGTATAGGTTTTGCTACAACTCGTCGTGGAGCAAGACAATTAGTTAATCATGGTCATGTAACAGTAAATGGTAAAAAAGTAAATATTCCATCATATCGTGTTAAACCAGGAGATGTAGTTGCAATGAAAGAAAATGATAAAAATCTTAAAATTGTTGCAGAATCTCTTGCAAAAGTAACAAAACGTGTAGAATTCATTAACTATGATGAAGGTAAAATGGAAGCAACATATGTAAGAATGCCTGAAAGAAATGAATTAAATGCAGATATCAATGAAGCATTAATCGTTGAATTCTATAACAAATAAAAGAACTTTTAAAGTTCTTTTTTTTTATTCAACACTTAATACCTTAAGTGCCCTACTATATCGAATAAATTTACTCATATAACTACCATCTTCATAAGAAGAATAACCAACAACTAAATAACCATCATTCTTATAAATAATATCTGTAAAATAATCATCACGATCATCCCCATAAGAAACGCTATCTACATATTTTAAATTTTTATCATATTTAGCAACAATACCATCATAATTATATTCACTAATCCCATTTTCTTTTTTAGGTATTGCTATTGTACCAATTGCCACAATAGAATCATGATCATCAACAACTAACTTATGAAACCTCTCATTACCATCACCTACATAAACAACTTGAGAAATAAAATTACCATCAAAATCATATTGTGCAATAATAGCATCATGATTATGAGAATCATTATCAATAGATCCACTTACATAAATAGAATCATTAAAAGAAACAATTCCACTAAAACCTAAAGAATCAGTTTTTTGATATTCAGAAGAATTCAAATAATTACCATCTAAATCATATTGAACAAGAACTCCAACATTATAATCATTCACTCCAACAACATAAATACGATCATTTAAAACAATTAAATCATTAAATATAGAACACTTACTACTACCATAGGTTTTACTCCAAAGTAAATCACCTTTACGATCATATTTGACAAGAATAGCACCACCATTCTTACTACCAACTTTAGTATTCTTGTAAATACTTTGTCCAGATACAAGATAGCCATCATCAACTTTTACAATACTTGTAAACTTCGAATTATCTAATATTTGAAAATCATTTTCAAAAATAATGTTACCATCTTTATCATACTTTACAATAAGTGCTCGTCGAATAGAATCATTATGATCATCCTCATCTTTTTCATAACTACCTACTGCAATTAAATCATCCTCATCAATTACCACTCCAAAAAAAGCACTATTGTAACCAACATTATATAATTTTTCAAACGTCTTTTGACGTTTTTTATCATACTTAGAAATCTTAGCCTTTTCATAATGATTACTATTATCATTATTACTTCCAACAGCAACATAATAAGAATCAGTAGAAGAAAGTGCATTAACACCTTCAAAATATACATCAGTAGAAGAATTTATAAATAATTGATACGTAAAATAACAAATCTCCATAAATAAAACAATAATACATATAAATGCAATCATCTTAAGATTTTTCAACTTTCTACGATTCATACCAAGACTCCTATCTATATATAATATAACATTATTTTATAAAAAAAGAAAATACAAAAAGTATTTTCTATGATACATATTCTCCAATAAAATATTTCTTTTTTCCACGGCGAATAACAACATATTTAGAATCAATACAAACATCTTTTGTTAACATAAAATCAAAATCAGTAACTTTAACACCATTAACAGAAATAGAATTATTAGAAATAAATTCACGAGCCTCTCTCTTACTAGAACAAACTTTACCATATACTAATAAATCAACAAGATTCATATCAGTATCAATTGTAAAAGGAGTTAAACCTTTAAAAGCAACTTCACATTCTTTAGAAGTAAAGGATTGAATATCTCCACTAAATAAACTCTCGCTAATCTTAACTGCCTCTAAATAACTATCTTCTCCATGTAAATCACAAATAATTTCACGTGCAAGTGCTTTATGAGCCTCACGAAGTTCAGGATGTTCCTTATTTTTCTTTTCTAATTCTAAAATTTCATCAACAGATAAAAAAGTAAAAATTTTTAAATAATCAATTACCATTTCATCATCTACATTAATTAAATATTGATATAACTCGTAAGAGGAAGTTTTCTTCTCATCTAACCATAATGCATTTCCCTCACTCTTACCAAATTTATGTCCATACTTATCTAAAACCAAAGGCATTGTAAATGCATAAGCATCTTTTCCCAGTTTCTTTTTGATTAAATCAATACCAGTTGTAATATTTCCCCATTGATCAGATCCCTCAACTTGCATAATACAATTTTTATGTTCATATAGCCATAAAAAGTCATAACCCTGAATAATCATATAAGCAAATTCTGCAAATGTAATACCAGTTTCAAGTCGACGTTTAATAATATCTTTATCAAGCATATAGTTAACAGTAATATATTTTCCAACATCCCTTAAAACATCAGTATATTCATATCCTTTAAACCAGTCATAATTATTAACAACTTCTGCTTTACCATCAAAAATTTTAACAACCTGTTCCCTAATCCCTGCAAGATTCTCATTTAATTTTTCCTTCGTAATAATCTCTCTTTCTGCTGTAGGTCTAGGATCACCAATAAGTCCTGTTGCTCCACCACATAATAGAATAGGATGATGTCCATATTTTGCAAGTCTCTTAGCAGTAACCAAACTAGAATAATGTCCTAAATGCAGAGAATCAGCAGTTGGATCTGTTCCCCAATAAAAAGTAATTCTTTCATTATTTAACTTATCTGCAATATCTTCTCCAGCAACATCTTTAATTAAACCTCTCCATTGTAATTCTTCAAAAAAAGTCATTTTCTTTCCTCCTCTAATTTTAAATCATATATTTTATCTAATGAATAACCATAATCCAAATAGATACCTTCTACATCCCTTGTAGTACAATCTTCTCTCTGAAATCCTAATACTTCTAAAGTATGATAAACTGCATCTTCACTTGAACCTTCAATTTCCAAATAAGTAGGAATCATAGGCCAACTATCAATATCAATCTCAACCCCATTTAAAATATATTGAATTCTTCGATTTTCTTGATAGCCCTTTGCTTCATAACCCAACTCTTTTAAAATCAAATGGCAACGTTCAAAATTATCAACTTCAATTTCTAATTCTTGAGTACCATCAATTTTAGAAGAAACTAAATTCTTAATAGTAAGAGTAGAAACATCACCATTAGTACGTAAGCGAATCCATTTACTAGGAGATTTAGGTTTAAAATCATAAACATATCTCTTTTGCAAAGAATCAAACTCAAATTGTGCATGCAAACTCTCTAATTTTTTTATAATATCTTTAGAATCAATTTCTAATATACGAACCTCATATTCAGTATGCATAAAAACACCTCCAAAAAAAAAGCAAATCTTATCCTAAGGACGAAGATTCGCGGTACCACCTTAATTCATGTAAACATGCACTTAATACTTTAACGCAGTAAACGATTTTTCTCCAAATAATGTAATTCATACCTTATAAATCTCTTAGTTTCCACCAACCACTAAGTCTCTATAAACAATATAAGTACTACTGAGTTATTCATCAACAAAAATTGATAAAAATAATATATCATTCATAAGAAAAAAAGTCAAAATATTTTGACTTTTACTTTTCAGCAGATAATTTTTTTTGTGTCTCTTTAGAAACTTTTATAACATTTTCTAAAACATCATTAGCAGTCTTTTTAAGAATAGGAGTACCTTTTTCCTTTGCTAAATCTACTAATTCTTGAGCCTTTGCTTTTAATTCATTTCCTTTTTCTTTAGCAATCTCAAGAGCCTTTTCCTTATCTAAATCAACTAATTCCATTTTAATTTCTTCAACTTTTTGATTAAATTCTTTTTTTACTTCTTCAATATCAATTTCTTTAGTTTGATTGATAAGTTCATCTAATTTAGCCTTTAAAACCTTTCTTAATTCTTCACCAGTCTTAGGAGCAAATAAAAATCCTAAACCAACACCAATTGCTGCACCAGCAACAAACTTTCCAAAACCTTTATTACTCATAAATATCCTCCTCCTTTTGATTATATTTAGATTTTCCAAATAATTTTGAAATAATATTGGTTACACCAAATACAAAACTATCACTAATACTAGCAATACCATCTGATGCATTTTTTAATACTTTCAAAGCACCATTAAAGGTATTAACCTTGTTATCAATATTATCTGCAATACGATCAATTTTATCCAATAATTTAATCAATCGTAACCCAACAATGATAAACACAATTAATAATATGATAGCAACGATATATAATATGACAGGTAAAAAAACATTTAAAAAAACATCCATATAAATCTCCTTTCAATTAATTATTATCTTTATACATGGAATCAATTAAATCAAATAAATTATCTTCATCATCCAATGTAGTATCAGATTCATTCTTAACTTCAACAATAGGAGTATCCTTTTCTGTAGCATCTTCTTTTACAGGTGCTGGAATAGGAACAGATTCCTCCTTAACCTCTTCAATAACTTCTGCATCATCAGTTTTCTTAGAAGCACCCTTGCTACTTGCATCAACATAATCAACATTATATTCAAGTCCTAAATCTTGAAAATACTCCATAGCATCTCCCATGGTTATTTCTTTTACTTCAGGCTTTTCGTTATCATCACTTAAATCAACAAAAAGATTTTCCTCTTCATCTTCTACAACAACATCAGAAACATTCTCTTTTTTTTCAGGCTCTGGAGCACTTCTCCTACCATATGCCTTATTACGAATGTCATCTACATTCACATTAGTTCTTGAATAACTAGACGTAATACGAATATCTTTTTTCTGAACAACATCTTCCTTCTTATAGTTCTTATCCAATATTCCATAAATTGGTGAAATAATAGGACTAGGTTTAAAATAAGTTTTATCATCTTTCGTTTCATAAGAACCATATTCTTTAATAGAAACATGATAAGAAGGATCCATTCCATAAGGACGACTTTCTCTTTCTTTCACCTTATAATTATCAATAACAGAAGATGGAACATCAACGTTTTGAACAGGAGATACGCCCCGATAAGAATTTGAGTATCTAGGTTGTTCAACAGAAACATTTGTCTGAAGAACAGGAGTATCCACAACAGGATTCAAAACCTCGACCTCATCAAGATTCTCTATAATTTTAGGTTCATCATCCACTTGAAAATCAGCATCATCCATAAACTTGAAAGAATTAGTCTCAGGAACTTTTTCCATATCATCTTTTGGTCTAGATTCAAAATTTTTATCCACCAATTCTTCCTCTTGGATTTTTTCAACTTTTTCTTCTCTCTTACCAGGTAAAACTATTTTCTTAGCAATAGGTTTCTCTTCTGTTAAATTAGTCTCATTCTTTTCAACAGATTTACTTTTTTTATCTTTTTTAGGTTTGTCTTCCACTTCAACATATTCTACCTCAAATAGAGCATTCTTTATCTTATCAAATACACCCATGAGTTCACCTCTTCAATTAATAATCTAAGTCAATCTTTTCATCCTCAATAAACTTAGAATATTCTTCATTTTCACTTCTTTTCACAACATCCATATAAGTTTCCTTACTAGAATCGGCTTTAAACAATGTATAATCTTCCTCTTTATAATCCAATACATTCTCACCAATCAAGCTTTGTAAAACAGCATCATGAAACTTTACAGATCGTAAAATATAACACATATTATTAATGGCATCTGTTAAATCATATTTAGAAACATATGCCTCAATTTTTACATAATTATAAACAAATTGAATAAAATACATATTCTCATCTTTATAATCATCTATTTGTAAGTATCCAGTTTTTTTATTATAATCAATTTTCTGTGAATAATGCACATCCTTATTAATTTCATAAGTATTTTCAATCTTATGATAATAACTTATCGCATCTACATATAAATAATAAAGATTATTATTCTGATCCTTTAATAAGGCATTAAATTCGTCTTTCTTAACAAAAGAAATTCCTTTCGGTAAATAATACTGATATCCATCATACTGAACATTATGCATATTAACCTTTTCGGAAAGCAAAATCTTAATGTTCTTACTAATATTCGTATCATCTAATCGAGAAATACTACATCCAGTCACTAAAATCAAAACAATAGAGAGTAAAATTAAACGTCTTTTCATATTTCACCTACTCTCTATACATTATAACATTTTTTTTATAAATGTAAAAATGTTTTTATGGTAATTTATTGTTTTTTTATAATTTTGAACATTTAACATAATAAATTGGACAATTAGAGAAAGAAAAACGATCTTCATATTCTGTAGTGATATCAGGCAAATTATCTTGATGTAAATCTAGACTAACCTCATCTAACTGATAACCGTACTGACTAAAACTAACTAAAGAAAAAGCAAATAAATCACGATTATCTGTTCGCATCTCTATTTCTTTTCTATCTCTAAAAATAGAATCATACTTTTCTAAAAAGATTTTACTAGATAATCTACGATTATGATGTCTATTTTTAGGCCAGGGATCAGAAAAGTTTAAATAAATATGGTCTATTTCATGATCAAAAAACAAATCAATTGCATGAGCATCTCCTCGTATCATACATAAATTAGGTAAAGGAGAAGCCACTTTTAATAACGCTTTTGCAATAACACTATCATATTTTTCAATACCAATATAATTAATGTCTGGGTGTTTTAAAGCATTTTCAATAATAAACTTCCCTTTTCCCATACCAATTTCAATATAAATAGGATGTTGATTAGAAAAATAATCACACCATTTACCTTTATAGTTTTCAGGATCTCGAATCAAAAACGGAGAAGAATCCATAATTAACTCTTTATTTTTAACATTTCTAAGTCGCATAAAAATCACCTCCTATATTTTATCACAGAAACTATAAAAAAACATAAAATATAGGAGAAAGAAGGAATAATATGAATCAATTTCCTTATATATTACCAATACAAAATAATCAAATAATATTAGATGAATTACTAAAAATGAAAGAACAACTTACCAGAATTGAAAATGCAATACAAGAACTAAATAAAAAAAAGGAAAAAAACTATCTAGAAAAAGATGATAATTATTATATAATATAATTAGTAAGAAAAAATATAGATATGATATACTAATGAATGAAGGAAAAGAGGCTCAAGAATGCTAAGACTTAAAAATATAGAAAAAGAATTATTTGATGAATATGTTAAAAATCACAATACAAAATCTCACTTTTTACAATCCTTATCATGGGGAGAGTTTTCTAAAATAAAGAAAAATTTAACTCCATACTATTTAGGATTAGTAAATGAAGAAGAACAAATAGTAGGAGCCACTCTATTACTTGAAAAAAAATTACCAATGAATCTATGTTATTTCTACGCACCTCGTGGATTTGTAATTGATTATAAGAAAAAAGAAATTGTAAAAGAAATGACTCAAAAAATAATAGAATTTGCAAAAAAGAAAAAAGCAATATTTGTAAAAATAGATCCAGATATTATAAAAACATCTTATAATTATCAAAATGAAGAAAAAGAAAATAAAGATTATCAAGAAATATTTAATACTATAAAATCATGTGGTTTTAAACATCAAGGATTTACAAAAAACTTTGAAACAATGCAACCAAGATATACATTTCGAATTGATTTAACACAAAGCATGGAAGAAATAGAAGAACATTTTTCAAAAACAACAAGACAAAGAATTGCAAAAGCACAAAAACTAAATACAGAAGTAATCATTGGTACAAAAAAAGATATCCCAGAGTTTTATCATTTAATGACTCTAACAGAAACAAGAAAAGATTTTATATCATATAATGAAGATTATTATGAAACACTTTACGAAATATTTAATGGAAATAAAAATTCAAAAGCAACACTTTTCCTAGGAAAAATAAATATTACAAAAACAACAAATGCTCTTGAAAAAAATTTAAAAAATATTAACAATCAAATATCAATCTTACCAATAGATAATTTAAGTAAAAGTGCAAAAGCAAAACTAACAGAGTTAACAAAGCAAAAAGATAATATTATAAAAGAAATAGAAAAATACAAAGAAATCAAAAAAGAATATGGAAATGAAATCACATTAAGTGCTCATATGATAATTGAATATGGAGATAAAGCCTGGGTTTTATATGCAGGAAATCACAACATACTAAGTGAAACTTATGTTAATTATGGAACATACTACGAACATCTAAAATACTGTAAAGAAAAAGGTCTTAAAATCTATGATCAATTTGGAACAATAGGAGATTTATCAGAAAACAATCCACGACTAGGACTTCATGAATTTAAGAAAAAATTTGGAGGAGATTATGTAGAATTTATAGGAGAATGGGACTATATAATAAACCCTATTATGTATTTTTCCTTTACAAAATTGGTTCCTCTTTATAGAAAATTAGTTAGAAAAAAAAGTAAAAAGAAATTACAAAATGAAGTAAAAGAAGCAAACAAAAAAGATCAACAAAATTGATCTTTTTTATATTGCAATTACACACCAGAAATAGTGTTTGTTGCTGCAGCATCTGCAGCCTCATTAGCAGCAGTAACATTATAAATATGAGTTTTCATTGCTACAACCTGATTATAAAAAACCTCATAATTTTGACGAATAGTATTATAACGTTCATGAGCCTCTTCAGCACCAGCACTAGCCCAATTAGCACCATATAAATTATTCATAATACCATCAATATCATCAAAAATGCCTTGAATATTATTAGCGTTACCTAAAACAGCATCAGCCAAACTTCTAGCACCTTCATAATCTTTCTCTTCAAATTCATTCATGATACGATTCCTCCCTAAAATAAATGTGCACCAGCACTAGCATTTTCTTCTTCAGTACGATTTAAAATATCAGCACCTTTAGTAATAGCATCACCTAAATCATTCAAAAGAACACGAAAAGCATCCAAATTTTTAGCCTGCTCTTGATAAGAATTTAAAAACTCTCGAGCAGAAAGACCCTTCCAGATATTCATCAAACTATCAATATTATTTCTCAAACTTGATAATTCATTTTGTAGATATTCACTATTCATAACAGTATCTCTACCATTTGAACTCATACCACCTGTATTTGCTTGTAATCCTGTAGACATATTACAACCTCCATTCTAAATAAATTATAACATCATTTTATAAAAAACAATAGAAACTAAGAATAAAATGACAACAATTTACATTAAATACTTTGACTAGATAAAGAATCTTCCAAATCTTGAATACTCTTAGATGCTAACTTAATAAACTCACCAAACTGAATCATATAATCTGCTTTTTTTATAATTTCATCCTTCTTTGAAGTACTTTGAGACACAAAAGAATCCTTAGCAGAACCATTCCAACCAGAAAGATTACTACTGATTACAGAAGAATAATTTGCAGTAGCAGTTTTTAAGTCATTTCCTTTTTCAATTAATTCTTGACCTACACTTGAAACAACATCAAAGTCACATATATATTTTGCCATAAAACACCATCCTTTTTATTTAGGCTCCTACATAACGTAGAACACCATCCCAAGAACCATGATAATTTCTCACCGTTATCTCTTGTCCCGTTAAATCTGCAGGAGAATTATCACGAGTACCTGCAGCAGCAACAAGTTTTCCATCTCCAATATACATCTCTGTATGATGATTTTCTCTTAAAACAACATCTCCAGGGAGCAAATCGTTAACATTAGGATTCCCTGGAATCCAAACAAAACCAACCTTAGTAAAAGTAGAACGCATATTATGAGTTGTGTTAGCACCAGCAGCCTTAACCGGTATTCCAGCAGATTCAAATGCTGAAATAACAAAAGAAGAGCAATCATAACTAGGACTTCCCCAACGTGATGCCTGAGAGTATCCATGAGAATTATCATTGGCAATATTAATCGCCCAATCAATAGCATTATTAATAATAGAACTAACTGTATAACGATGATTAGCACCAATATTTTGAATCTTTACAATACGATCCGAAATATTATTTGTAATATTCTCGTCATTGTTTTCATCATAATCTTCATTAACAAAGAACCTAATTTCTTCTCTATCTCCATCCGTAGTTTGACCAATAATACATTTAATCTCTGTACCATCATCAAGAGTAAAGACAATAACATCTCCAACCTTACCTAAAGATTCATGACAAGAAATAACAAACATTCCCCCAATTTCTGCAATACCAAGTGCACCATATTTAAAATCTTTGTGATTAACGATTTCCTTACCTTGAGCTGATAAAGATGCAACGGAGGTTAAGATAGAACCAAAAACTGGATTTTCAAGTTGAATATCAACAGGCTCTCTTTTATAAGTAGACGCGGCAACTGTAGAACCAGCAGATGCAACTGCACCACCACCAGCAGCAACAGGAGCAGCAGAAGCATAAGAAGCACCACCACCACCAGAAGATGCAGAATAAGTTCCACTTGAAGAAAATCCTCCAGCAGAATCATATACACTACCAGAACCAGAATTTGCTCTTTCTTGAGCAGCACCAAATCTCAAATCATTTTGCAAAGACATATGAGATACCACAACATCATTAATAATAGTTGCCGTATTCGAAATCTTAATAGAACAAGCCTCTAAATTGGCTGCTATAACAGATTTTGCTGAAGAAAAATCAAAATCAGTACAACTTGTATCATATCCATTAACAGTTCCAGATAAATTTGAAATCTTAGAAGCCAAAGTAGAAAAAGTAGATTGGACAGATGAAACAGTATCCGTATCTAATAAAAAAACAGCCATAAGATTACCTCCATATTATATATACTATATTTATCTACCATAATTTTATCATTACAAAAATATATTAACAATGAATTTTATGAATTTTAAAGGATTTGACATTTATTTTTTCATAAAAATATTCATAATACTTTTAAAAAAACGATCTCCAAATATTTTCTTAGTAAGGCCTGTACGATAAGCATAATAAAAATAAACCAAAGCACCAAACAAAGCATAAATTAATATCAAAATAATATTTATAAAACGATTCATAGATACAATTGGAATAATAATTTTAAGAAGATTTAAAACTAAAATCATTAAGAATGAACCACATAAAATATCAATAAAATGATTTAGTACAGATTCAAAATGAATATGATACTTACGAGATAAAATTACAAAACAGATTATAATAGAAAAAACATATCCAACTAAAGTAGTGGTAATAAAGCCATAATAAGGAGGAAGACCAATACTAATAAAAATATTTAAAAATCTTATATTAAACATAATTTTAAAAAGAACACCAAACATCAAAGAAAGAAATACCCATAAATAATCCTTTAACACCTGTATAATAGTAATTAAAACCATAAACAAAGAAACAACAAGTCCAACAAAAATATAATAACTTAAAACACTTGGTCCATATACACTATTACCATAAAACAAAGTCCAAATTGGTTTGGCTAAAAAAGAAATACCAAAAGTAATAGGAATACAAATATATAACAACATATCAATAGATAAACATATTTTATTTTGTATCAAATCATTTTTTTTCTTAATAAGACCTTCACTAAGATTAGGTATTAAACCAACAATAATACCAGAAGAAACTGACAATACAATCATGTTAAATTTTAAAGACCAAGTAGAAAGCATACTATAAATTCCTTCCGCCATAGAAGTATCATAACCTGCATATTTTACAAGACCACGAACAACAGTAAACATATCCGTATAATTATAAAGAGATTTTAAAAGATCAATCATTAAAAAAGGAAAAGCATAGACAAATATTTTTTTAAGAATCACTTTATTCTTAACAATAGGCTCATTAACATCCCTAACTTTTTCTAAAAACCTAGATTTATTCTTTTGATACTTAAAGAACAAATAAAGATAAGATACCAAAGCACCAACAACAGCACCAAATAAGGCAATAGAAACAATTAATCGAATATTACTTGGAAAAAAATAAGAGATAACAAAACAACCGATAAGAATCATCATAACACGAACAAATTGCTCCAAAACCTGAGAAATAGAAGGCGGACTCATAAATCGATGTCCTTCAAAATAGCCACGATAAACACTTAAAATAGGAGATATTAAAAATACAAAACTAATAATTCGAATAACAAATGTAACATCACGAATATGAGAAGGAGAAACATCCTTTAAAAAAATCAATTTAGAAATAATAGGAGCAAAAAGAAAAACAATGAAAAAACATAAAAAACCAAACAAAAAAGAAAAAACTTTTCCCAAATAAAAGGCTCTATTCTTAACACGATAATAACCTAATGCTTGATATTCAGAAGTTAGTTTACTAATTGCAAAAGGAAGTCCAGATGCAGCAAAGGAAATAAAGAAAAGATAAACCGTATAAGCATATCCATATAAAGCGCCACCCACATCACCAATAATATGATAAAAAGGAATTACATAAAGAACTCCTAAAAGTTTTGTTAAAAGAATTCCAAATGTAGAAATAAAAGTACCTTTCACAAAAGTATTTTTACGCATAGTAAGATCTTTCTTCATAAATACCTCCCATTATTAATAGTATACCATAAAAAAATCCTTTCATAATAGAAAGGATTATCTCCATGGATTACTAGAATCATCATCAGTAGGATCCCATCCACGATTTGAATTATTGCCATCAATGTAAATGGTATCCGGTTTAGATATACCATTTGGCAAATCTCCATCAAAAATATGAACAGGAGTACCATTTGGACAATTATTAAAAATCCACTTAGCATCACGAACCGTTAAACGCACACACCCCATTGAGGCTTGGGTACCAAGCTTATTATACTCTTCCCATTCTAAAGCAGCCTTATCTCTACTAAAATAAGGTACAGAATGAAACAAAATATCACTAACAATACGAGTCGTATATTGTCCCCAAACGCCACCATAAAGAGCACCCCATACTCCACCTCTAGTAGTAGAAAAATCCCCAGTTGGAGTATTATTATTACGTCCAGTAGAACAAGTAAAAACCTGAACTACATTAGAATAATTTCCAGAAGAATCAAGTCCATAAACAATAACAACATTTTGATTACGAATAACATCAATAGAATAAGGTTTTTTAGGTCTTTCAATCACATGAATCGTAAAAGATGCATCACTTTTATTACCACTTTGATCCTTTGCAGAAATTCGAATAGGATAATCCCCTATTTGATTAGAATCAAAACTTCCATCAATACTACATTCAACATCCCCATCAACATCATCACGACAAGAGATATGTTCTTCAATATTGTAATCACCATATAAATATAAAGTAGCATCTTCAACAGCAATATTCGGCCCCTTATCATCCTTTATTAAAGAATAAGAACACTTATCAGAATAATTACCCATCTTTAATTGAGAAAAATCATCAAAAGATTTTCTTTTCGTAAACTCAACCTTTTTTGATGAAATATGCCAATCCCCTAAATGTTGAGATAAATAATCTAATATTTCATAATCTGATTGGATTCCTAATAATGAACGATCTAAACTCTTTAAATATTTTTCAGAACCCTTTTTATCAAAAAAAGATAAAATATAAGAACAATTCTTTTTATCCTTCTTCTTACAATAAGGATAATTAAGAAAAGAATCTAATAAATCACCAACAGAAATCTTTTTAGAAGATAAAAGATCCTTTTTATTTTTTAAAGATTCTAAAGAAGATGATATAGACTCTTCATTCATATTAGAAACCAAAAACATATTCTTATATTCTTTATCAGATAAAATAGAATCTATTTCAGAATAAGATTCAATAAAATCTTTAAAAGATTGATTCAATTCTTTTTCTAAAGAAGCATGTCTAGAAGAAACATTCTTATAAACAATTTTTTTCGTGTAAGAAACACTTTTTTTACCAGACATTAAAGAATTAATAGAAATCATTTTCTTTTTTAATAGATAAACCTCATATTTATCCTGAATAAAAGGTATTAAAAAAAAAGCACAAAGAATACTGAAAAAAATGAGGCATAAAAGAAGAATCTTTTTTTTAGACATAAAATCACCTTTTGCCTCATTATATCATGAAGCAAAAATTTATGAAATACTATCCTCATATAAAATCATAGCAGAAAAACAAAATATCTGTTCCTCACTAAAAACAGATACCCCAACTTGAAATTTAATATCAATAATCTTAATATTACCCTTTAAAAAAGAATTGATATCTTCTTCTAAATCAAGTTCATCTTCCTCATCAAAGATTTTAACCTTCATTGTATCACCAATAAAACTATACAATATTTTTTCCACAAAAAATGTTGAAAAAAAAAGAAGATATCTTCTTTTTTTAAAACAAAAATAAATTTAATTTTTTTAATAGTTGTAAATAAGGTTTATTTTCTGTAGAATGAGGCTCATCATCAAAATAGCCAAGCAACTCAGCAAGTTCCTCATTTGTAGGATTTATATCTTTTTTACGAATAGACGTATGAACCTTACCAATTGATACCCAATTTGTAATTTGTTGAGAAGAACTATTTAACAGCATTTTTGCAAGACCTTCAACATCATAATCATTAATCAATTTTCGGTAATCATGAGCCATAATACCAGTAATCAAAACAGGTGCCAAACCTTGATTTAATAAATTATAATTCATAAGAATACGACCAGTTCTACCATTACCATCTGTAAAAGGATGAATACGTTCAAAACGAATATGAAAAATTGCTTCTCTTCTAAATAGATTACAAGTACGCTCATATTTTTCCTCAGGCGTAATTCCAGCCTCAGATGGATCTTTAATATCTAGTCCAAAACCTTCTTTATATTCAGCAAATAATTTTTGCATTTCAAATGGGACATTTTTTTTATCAACAGGTGTAAATGTTGCACCAAAGATAGCATTATTAGTACGTTTAAAACCAACCTCATGATTATCATCACTTGCATTAACAATTGAATTAATCTTTATAACATCACGAATAGTAATCTCAGGTAGGCTAATAGCATAATCAAAAGCATTTAAATTATCTTTTTGCATATTATAAGCCTTCTCATAAGCCATCTTTCTTTGTGGCAAATTATAAAACAAAGTATCAAGGTTTCGAAAAGTTGCTCTTTTATCAAATTCACCATCTTCTGAATAAATACTAAAGAACGGAAGATAAGGATCAAAGTAAGAAAAATACTTTTGAAACAATTCTTCAATATTATGATCATCACCCATTGCTTCAGAAAAAACACCAAAATGTGCCCCTTTAAAAACAATCATTTTATGCATTTCAGAAAGAATAGCCCTCTTCTTTGCAGAATCCAATGACTTAAAATACTGATTGGATTCTTGATTCATAGAAGAATTAATAATTAAATCGAATTGATCTAACTCTTTAAAAGCCTCCTCAATAGATAAACTAGAATGAGAAAAAGCCTCCTTAAAACGATTGATTAAATACTCAAATAATTCATAGGGAAATACTTGACCAAAAACAAAAATATCCTTTCCTTTTTCAAACATAAACTTCACCCCTCATATTGCGCTCATTATACCACAAAACAAGGAAAAAATCAAATAAAAAGAAAATAAGAGAAAAATCTCTTATTTTACAACAATATTAACAATCTTTCCTTTAATAACAATTACTTTAACAATTTCTTTTCCATCAATATGTTTTTTTACATTTTCACAATCTAATGCAGCCTGACGAATCATATCTTCATTATCATCAATAGAAATAGTAATTGTTGAACGAACCTTTCCATTAACTTGAACAGCAATTTCTTTAGTAGATTCAATTGTTTTTTCTTCATCATAAACAGGCCAAGAGCCCTCACAAATAGGAGTATAACCTAATTCTTCATTTAATTCTTCTGTAATATGAGGAGCAATTGGATTCAATAAAGTTAAAATTAAATGATAATCCTCTTTTGTAATACTATCACACTCATCATAAGCATTTGCAAGTATCATTAAAGATGAAATAACAGTATTATATCCCATATGCATCATATCATACTCAATTTTCTTAATAGTTTTATTTTGAAGAGCCTCTAATTTTTCTGTAAATCCCTCATGATCATTAACTTTATCCCTCATACGAATAATCTTATCCAAGAAACGTTTACATCCTCTTAAAGAATCCGTACTCCAAGGAGCATCCATCTGATAATCTCCCATAAACATCTCATAAGTACGCAAAGTATCTGCTCCATATTCCTTAACGATATCATCCGGATTAATAACATTTCCTTTAGACTTACTCATTTTTTGATTATCAGAACCCAAAACCATACCATGACTGACACGAGTCCAAATCATTTCTTTATTTGGCACTAATCCAATATTATATAAGAATTGAACCCAAAATCTTGCATATAACAAATGTCTTGCAGTATGTTCCATACCACCATTATACCAATCAACACGATTCCAATATTTCATAGCATCCATTGATGCAAAACAATCTTTATTATGAGGATCCATAAAACGTAAGAAATACCATGAAGAACCAGCCCAGTTAGGCATTGTATCGGTTTCTCTTTTAGCATCATGGCCACATTTTGGACATTTACAATTAACCCAATCTTCAATATTGGCAAGAGGACTTTCCCCATCTTCAGTAGGTTCATACTCTGCAACATCTGGTAATAATAATGGTAAATCCTCTTCATTTAAAGGTACCCATCCGCATTTAGGACAATTTACCATTGGGATAGGCTCACCCCAGAATCTCTGACGAGAAAAAATCCAATCTCTCATCTTATAATTAGCAACTCTCTTACCTAAACCTTTTTCCTCAATCATATTAGATATTTCTACACGAGCCTGATCAACAGTCATACCATCAAACTCAGAAGAATTTATCATCTTATATCCATGACCCATATACTCAGTTTTCTCAATAGCATGTTCTGAAATATCTCCACAATCAATAACCTGAATAATTTCAAGATTATGTTCCTTTGCATATTCAAAATCTCTTTGATCATGACTTGGTACAGCCATAACAGCACCAGTTCCATAATCCCCTAATACAAAATCACCTAAGAAAATTGGAACCTCTTTCCCATTAACAGGATTAATTGCCTTAATTCCTTTAACTTCAACACCAGTTTTTCCTTTATTAAGTTCCGTACGATCCATCGCTGACTTTAAAGAAGTCTCTTTTATATATGCCTCAACTTCCTCTTTATTTTCAACACGAGGCATCAATTCTTTAATTAATTTTCCATCCGGTGCAATAACGAAAAATGTAATACCGTAAATAGTTTCAGGACAAGTCGTAAAAATACTAAACTTACCACCACCAACAATATCAATATTAACCTCTACACCTTCACTCTTACCAATCCAATTAATCTGACCCAATTTAACTCTTTCTGCAAAATTAGTATCATCTAATCCCTTTAATAAATCTTCAGAGTAATCACTCATACGAAGCATCCACTGACTCTTCTCTTTCTGTTCAACAACACTTCCACATCTTTCACAAACACCGCCAGCAGCATCTTCATTGCTTAAAACACTTTTACAAGTAGGACACCAATTAACAGGAATTGTATCTTTATAAGCCATTCCATGTTTATAAAACTGTAAAAATTGCCATTGAGTCCACTTATAATATTCAGGATCTGTTGTAGAAAATTCACGATCCCAATCAAATGAAAAACCAAGAGACTTCATTTGACCTTTAAATGTAGCAATATTTTCTTTAACAGCCTCTTTTGGATGAATATGATTCTTAATAGCATATTGTTCAGCAGGTGCCCCAAAAGCATCCCAACCCATAGGATACAATACGTTATATCCTTGCATTCTCATCATTCTAGCAATTGCATCTTGAGCAGTATAACTACGAACATGTCCAACATGTAATCCAGAACCACTTGGATAAGGAAACTCAACTAAAATATAATAAGGTTTTTTAGTAGTATCTCCGTTTATAGCACAAAAAGATTTATGCTTATCCCAATAATCTTGCCATTTTTTCTCAATAATATTAAAACTATCCATTTTTAACCATTCCCTTCTTTTTATAAAATAAATATACCAAATGATAACTAATCACAATAAAAATACTAATAGAAATAATACCAATAAGTATTTTTAAAATAAAATTATCAATAGCGCTAACAATACTAACAGTAACTGAAATATCAAAAGATGAAACAATAGCACATATTTGTAATAACCGAGAATAAGATATCTTATCAAAATCTAAAGAATACTTTGATTTTAAATAAACAACCTCTAATAATTCTTTATTATTCTTCTTACGAGTCTTCCCTCTTCTCACGATAGGAATAATAATAAAGAACTGATATATCAAATAGAGGAGTAAAAAAGTTAATAAAAATAACATCAATTCTTCCATAATACCTCCAAAAAAAAACTATAAATTTAAGGACGAATTACTCGCGGTACCACCTTAATTTATAGCATAAACCATACACTTTGAATCGATAACGGAATTACCCAATTGCTCCCAAGACAAGTTCAAAATAAGATAATCATCTATTTACACCAAACATAGACTCTCTATAGACCTCTTAAATCTACTACTTCTCAGTCATCACAAAATATAAACTTATTATAACACAAAAAATAAAAAATAAAAGAAAAATTAATCATCTATTAATTTTTCTTTTTTATAACAATCATAATAAATAGAAAAAACAATCAATAAAAAGAGTGTTACAAAAGCAACAAAAACAGTAATTAAAGAAGAAGTCTGGGGATTTGTAAATTTTTTTTGAAAAGAAACATTAACCATAACTTTTGAATTAGGCATAATAAAACGATAATTAGAAACCGATACATCGTTTCCGTAAAAATCCGTAACATGAATAGATTTTACTTCATATCCACTTGTTTCTTTAATCTTAATTTGTATTTCTTCTCCCGCAACAGCATTTTCTTTATTAACAGAAACATTTCCGCCTTCACTTGATACAACACTAATCTCACTGGAAAGATTTAAATATAATATTCTCCACTTTGTTTGTTCTCCAAATTCATTAGAAGGCTTAGGAGAATAGGATAGAAATAAGATTTTATTATTATATTCTCCAATAACAAAATTCCCCAAAAGGAATCTTTCCTCTTCATTCAATATTGTAATAGGAGTACTATTAAGTAAAACTCCATCAGAAGAATACTCATCAAAAGACGTATAATAATTTTCTGTATCCTCAAAAGAAACATAAAAATGATCATCTTTAACAATTAAATTACCATAATAAATAGTTTCATGATTCTTCTCCCATACAATATTATCATTTTTTAAAAATTTAAATCCCGCATTTTTTCCTTCAAAATTAGTATACGACATTAAGTAACCACCATTAAACTTTGAAAAAAACATCATCAATTCAGAAGACTTATCTATAGAATCATGAAAACGCTTAAAAGCATAAATCATATCACATACATCATCACTCTCAGATGACAAATCATTCGTTGTAAGATAAGTATAAGACTTAAAATCATCACTCACCTTAATTGCCACATAATTAGAAGATAAAATTCCCTCATTTAAAATATAATAAGAATTATTATACTCCTCAATAAACATACTAGAAGAGATGGCAGTTTTTTGAAAATTAGACTCAACAACTTGAAAAGACTCATCAAAATACGTTACTTGCACACCAGTGCCACCAGATAAAGAAAGCCCAACTGCCAAGTATCCACCAGTAACCTTTTTAATTGAAGTATAAAAAATACGTTGACTTAAAGAGGTAACCATAGTAGAACTTTCATTATTTATATCAATTGAATAAACAGTACCATAACCATACATAGATGTATAATGTATACAATAGATATTAGAATTATAAGGAGATGTACAAGCCATGTAAGTACCCGCTGAAGAATCAAAATCAGCACTTTCTGTAAACTGATAAGTATTAATAGCATAAACTCCACTTACATGAAACAAAAAAATGAGAAATGAGAAAAATAAATAATAAAATATTTTTTTCACACCGAACACCTACACTTCTCCAATATAATCCAAAAGTTTCAAAAATAACCCCATATATTCTTTAGATAAACCATTCTTTGTTAATTTACGAATAGCAATTCTTTTACGATCAATTGCCTCATTACTAAATAATATTTTAGCAATATCCTCTTTTAAATAAGTATTAATCTTTAGATCCATTAAAATACTATCTAATTCATCATTAACTAAACGAATCGAATCAATATCAATATTTTCTCCCTTACAATTAATTGTTAATTGACCAATTGTAGGTACACCATTTAATTCAACTACAAAATCATTTCCATCCACATAATTATGAGAATCCAAACGATCATTATTAAAGAAAGCAGAAACAATATCTGGATGTTTTGTATTACGAAAAACAATTTTATAATTACGTCTTTCAGGAACAATACCATTTTTTCCATCAACAGAACGAATCATAACAGTATAATTATCAGTCATATAATTATAATCAATATTAGTCTTTAAAAAGTAGCCTTCACGGTATAAAGAAGTAATTCCATCATCTTCGTATAAAGAATAAGTATTACTAGCACCAGGGAAGAAATGAATTTCAAGATCAGTAGGAAGTCCAATATTATTGTAACCACTTTTATTAGAAAAAGGAATAATAGACCCTTCATGAGCAAAAACCGGATAATCATCTTCTTTGAAAAAGGCAACATATTTTTTATTACCAGGAAATTTTTTACCAGTAAATAAATCAAACCAAACACCATCAGGAACATAAAAACGATGAATGGTACGATTCATAACAGGATCCTTTGGCTCCAAAATAGGACATACTAATAATTGAGATCCATAATAATACTGGTTTTTATAAATAGGATCATCATAAACCCACATATAATTATAATAAAAAGGTTGTATGATAGGAGTTCCTGATTTTGTATAATTATAAGCCTCTGTATAAATATAAGGAATTAAACGATGACGTAGTCTCATATAATCTCCAACAATTTTCAAAGTCTTAGCATCCCATAACCAAGGCTCTCTTTTATAATAACGACCACGGGCTGCATGGAATCTCATAATAGGACCAAAAGCACTTAATTGAACATAACGAATAAAAAGTTCCCCATCTTCCATACCACCATGATTACCACCAACATCATGACTCCACCAACTAACACCAATATTAGAAGCATTTAAATACATAAAGGGAAGTTCCTTTAAACTCTTCCAACTAACCTCAGAAGAACCTCCATATAAAACAGGATAACGATGAGGAGCATAAACAACACCTCTACCAAGAATAAGAGGTCTTTTTTCTCCCTTACGGCCAGAATCTAAATACAAATAATGATTAATACTCCAAAGCTTTGTAACATCCATATCCCCTGTAGAATCGTTCCAAAAAAAATCAACACCAAGAGACTCTAAGGGATGAAGAAACATCTTAAACATAACATCAATATGTTTAGGATTCAATGGATCAAAAGGTATTTTAGAACCATTAGAAACTCCTAAATACTTAGATGCTTGTGGATAATACTGTTCATGAGGATAAAAACCACCTGTTGGATTAATAACCAAACCAACCTTAACACCTCTTCTATGAAACTCTTGAATCATAGAAGCAGGATCTTTAATAAGTTCCGTATTAAAAGTATAACCAGCCTTTAATTTTTTCTCTTTATCAGTATTACGAATATGCCAATCATGATCTAATAAAAGAACAGAAATAGGAATATCTTCCTTTTCAAATCTCATCAAAAGATTATGTAGACGTTCATCATCATATATTGTATTACGACTCCACCAATTACCCAAAGCATAACGAGGAATCAAAGGAGGGGCTCCAGTCATTTTAAAATAATCAAACAATGCTTGTTTAAAATCTTTATCATACATAAAAACATACATATCAAAATGTTTAGGATCAGGATCGGTTAAAGTTCCATCTTCAGCAATTATCTTACTATAACTATCATCTAAAGATGCAAAACCATCCAATGAATATAATCCTCTTTGTAAGTTTTCTGGAATATTAACATCAATACTTACCATATTTCCCATCATGTTCTTTGCTTCAGGATGTCCAACATACCAATCTTTTCTACGATCTTTATCTTTAGAATTTAACGTAATTTTTAAATACTTCATAGGTTCAACCGTAGTACCTAAAAAAGGTTTTCCTTTTAAGTAAGTTAAAACGAAATATTTGGTACTAATTTCCACAACATGAGCATCCTGACGAACAGAATAATCTGGTAATCCAATATTTCTTTTTTTAATTAATTGAGTTGGTTTATCTAAAAATTGTCCATTAGGAGAATATTCAAGGCGCACAATTCTTTCACTAATAAGAGTAATACGATATTTTTCTCCCTGTATAATCGCTTTCTTATCACCCTTAGCCTTTGAATAATCAATTTCAAAATGTTTTCCAAGTGGATACATACCAAACACCTTCTTATTATTCTAATAACATAATACCATAATAAAATAAAATTACCAAGAAAAACCATAATTCTTTTTCATAAAAAAAAGACTCAAAAAAGTCTTTTTACGTCAAAATATTAAGAATTATTATTAGAATTTGTATTATCTGAAGATTGTCTTGTTGTAGAATATTCATAAGTCTCCGAATGACTTCTCGTAGTAGTTTTTCCTCCACTCTTACTATTATCATTTCCAGTATTTGAAGAATCTTTTGTAGTCTCTTTAGTAGTCTCTTTTGTAGAAGAATAAGTTTCTTTATGAATATCATCAAAAACAGCAGTATCATTAATATCTGCAACAACCTCTAAAGCACTTGTCCAATCTCCACTTTCAAAAGTTTCAATAACACCCATTGTCGTATATCGATTACCTAAAGGAGTCATATATAAATACTTCATTTTACCACTAACACGAATTGTACATATAATAAACTCTCGAGAAGCAACATCTCTCTTATCAATGGATTCAACCTCGTAATTATTAGCCTCTAAATCTTCTCGAACAAATTCCAAATCACTAGAATACATATCATAATCATCATCTGTATTACGATAAGATAATGTATAATTCTTATCATCAGAAATATATAAAGTACTACCCTGAACATCATGATTCAAAGACTTTGGAACAGTAATCTCATAATCATCTATATGTAGAGTCTCATCACCAGTAACTACCGTAGGTTGAGGAACAACTTCCTCCTCATGAGAATTATTAGACAACGTATAAATAATAACAAGAATAGATACTATGATAATGACAGATAATCCAGCATATATTAAAATATCAGTAATACGAATTTTCTTTTTCTTACTCTTTTTCTTTACTGATTTTAATTTATAACCAGTAGGTCCATTCATAGAACCATTAGAAGAACTACTGCTTTCTAAATCATCATCATCAACATAATTTCCACATTCTAAGCAATACTTTATTCCCGGTTTTAAATCAGCTCCACAATTTTTACAAACCATATAATCACCCTTTACTATTTATCTAAAAAAATTGCATAATATTCTTCCAATGCCATATTATTATGTTCATAGATATATTTTGCAATATCTTTACCAACGTACCGATAATGCCAAGGTTCACTTCGAAACCCAGTCAAATCTTCATATCTTTTATCAAATCTTAAAACAAAACCATATCGATAAGCATTATCTTGCATCCAAGTATATTCTTTTGAATTAGCAAAAATATTAACATCACGACTACCAATATCAAAAGCAAGCCCTGTCTGATGCTCAGAAAATCCAGGTTTCGCAACATATTTATCAACATAGGATTGTCCATAAGTCTTTAAATACAATTCTGTTAAATCAACTTGATCTTGATAACTACGATAACTAGAATTAATAACCAAATGATACCCATCTTTTTCGGCCGCTTCATACATTTCAACAAAAGCATTTAATGCAAGCCTACTACATTCTAAAGCATCATCTGATGCATACTTTGCATCAATTGTAGTTAAATCAGAAGGTACAAAATCTTCCTTTAATTGTCGATGCTTATTTACAAGCATATCAAGAGAAAACTTAGAAACAGTAACAGGATCAGAATAGTCATCTTGATCTAAATTCAGATTAACATAAAGCACAGTATCATATTCACTATCACCAGTCTCATCAGAATACTGAACATATCGATCATAATTTTCAAGTTTAGCAAAATCAAAAGAAAAAAACTCTTCTAAATAACGAACCTTATCTCTTTTCGTAAATTCTGAAACACTCTCATCTGTACCATGACTAAGTATAATATTAATATCACTATTACTATATCCAATTTTAAGTAATTTATTGATATTTTGAATTAAATGTTTATGAGGAACATATTTAATTTTAGAATAGTTTTCCAAATTATTCTCATCAAAATCATTACTTTCAAAAGCAAGATTTAAAGTCTTATTTTCACCAATAGACATTACATAATCCTTATTCTTAGAAAATAATATATTTTTACTTGAAGTTCTACTATAACCAATTTTAGTTAAATCATATATTTGTTTCTCATAAAAGATAAATATACCAAGAAAAATACAGAATATAATTGCCAAAGTCTTTAAAACTTTTTGAAAAACAGGATTTAACTTAATTCTTTTTATCTTTCTCAAGTATACCACCCTATATTAATAATAACATAATTAATTGCAAAAAACCATAATTTATGATACAATCATAGCGATTTTACAGGAGAAGAATATGTTTTTATACTCATATAATAATAAACGATATCATACTTTAGACTATCATTATAAAAATAAATATCATAAAAAAGTGTTTAAAGTAAGTTTAAACGCTGGTTTTTCATGTCCAAATTTAGATGGAAAAGTAGGATATGGAGGATGTATTTATTGCTCGAAAAGTGGAAGTGGAGAATTTGCTGGGAATAAAGAAGATAACATTGTAAAACAATTTATTGAAGGAAAAGAAAAAATGTTAAAGAAATGGCCAGATGCAAAATACATTGGATACTTTCAAGCAAGAACAAATACCTATGCACCAGTAGAAAAACTAAAAGAAGTATATGAACCTATTTTAAAACAAGAAAATGTTGTAGGATTAAACATTGCAACAAGACCAGACAGTATCTCAGAAGATTGTTTAACTTACTTAGAAGACTTAAATAAAAGAACAGACTTAACAATTGAATTAGGTTTACAAACGATAAATGAAAAAACCACTCAATTAATTAATAGATGTCACAATCTAAAATGTTTTGAAGATATGGTAAAAAAACTTAGAGATAAAAAAATAGATGTCGTAGTACATATTATAAATGGTCTACCAAAAGAGACAAAAGAAGATATGATAAATACTGTAAAGTATTTAAATAAACTAGACATTCAAGGAATTAAAATTCACATGTTAAGTATAGTAAAAGATACTCCGTTAGAAACATATTATAAAAAAGAAAAATTCCATGTATTAACAAAAGAAGAATATATTGACATAGTAATAACTCAGCTAGAATATTTAAGACCAGAAATCATCATCCATAGAATTACGGGGGATCCTAAAAAAGAAGAATTAATAGAGCCACAATGGTTAATCAAAAAATTTTGTGTATTAAATGATATTGATAAAGAAATGAAAAGAAGAAATACCTATCAAGGAGCAAAATGTTAAATTATATTATAGTAATAAACATTATATGTTTTATTTTAATGGGCTTTGATAAATATCAAGCAATACACAACAATTACCGTATACCAGAAGTAACTCTAATTACACTATCTTTTCTAGGAGGAGGAATTGGTTCATTCTTAGGAATGAAGATATTTCATCACAAAACAAAAAAATTAAAATTTCAAATATTAATACCACTCAGTATATTATTTTTAATAATTTTTATTATGAAATATTGACTCTCCCCTTAAGGGAAGTGATATTTTTATGTTGAAAAGAGAAAAAGCATATGTATAAAATAGGAGATTTTTCAATTCTAAATGATGTAACAATAAAATAAAGAATCCACTTTTGTGGATTCTTTTATTTTTTAAATGTTTCTGCAATAGCAGTTCCCGCTGTAACAATACCTTGTAAATCACTTGGTACAATGATCTTAGTTGCATTTCCTTTTGCAACATCAACTAAAGCCTCATAACTTTTAAATTTTAATACAGCATCATCCATTTCTGCAGCCTTCAACAACTTCAAACCTTGAGCAGTTGCTTCCTGAATCTTGATAATAGCCTCTGCCTCACCTTCAGCAGCCTTAATTTTAGCAGCCTTCTCTGCGTCAGCTCTTAGAATCGTACTTTCCTTTTCTCCTTCAGCAATTAAAATAGCAGCCTTCTTTTCACCCTCGGCCTTCAAAATTGCCTCACGTCTTTCACGCTCTGCTCTCATTTGCTTTTCCATAGACTCTTGAATATCTTTAGGTGGCAATATATTCTTAACCTCAACACGATTAACTTTGACACCCCAAGGATCAGTAGCCTCATCCAAAATACTTCTCATTTTAGTATTAATAACATCACGAGAAGTAAGTGTCTCATCAAGCTCTAATTCACCAATAATATTACGTAATGTTGTAGCCGTCAAATTTTCAATCGCATTTATAGGATTTTCAACACCATAAGTATATAATTTAGAATCTGTTATTTGAAAATAAACAACTGTATCAATCTGCATAGTAACATTATCTTTTGTAATAACAGGCTGTGGAGCAAAATCTTTTACAATTTCCTTTAAACTAACCTCATTTGCTTTTCTCTCAATAAATGGAAAAATATAATGCAAACCAGTCTGTAAAGTTCTATGATATGCCCCTAATCTTTCAACAACATATGCTCTTGATTGTGGAATAATTTTAATTCCTGACGCAGCAATCCCCACGAGAATGATAATAATCACTAATCCAAATTCCATTCTAATTCTCCTCCTTCTTAACAATAAGTTTAACACCTTCAATATCAAGAATACGAACTCGAGTACCAACATCTATTTCTTCATCACTTGTCGCAGTCCATATATTACCAAAAATTTTAACCTCGCCATATTGATTATTTTGAATTTTTTTAATAACCTCACCTACTTTACCAATAACACGATCTGAATTTGTAGGAACTGTACGAAATGCCTTAAACTTATGTACAATTGGTTTAGTAATTAATAGAGAAATAATACTAATAATAACAAAAATAACAATTTGAAATACAAAAGAATCCGTAAAGAAAGATGCAATAAATGCAGCCAAAGATCCTATTGCAAACCAAATTGTTACAAGATTAATAGTAATGATCTCAATGAATAGTAATACAACAAAAGCAAGAAACCAAGAAATAGTGAAGGACATAAACTCACCTCTAATTCTATTATATGTTAAGTATGTGTCCATTTCAACAAAATTTCGACAAATTATTGTTTATATTAAAAAATATCGTATATAATAAAAATAAAGAATAGGAGTCTATGCTATGAGATGGAATTGGAAAGAATTAAGATTACTTTCGGTCATAATAGCAATTTGGGGAGTTATAAGTATTGGAACAGGTCTATCCTTAAAAAAATATGATTATACGATTACCAAAACAAAATATACAGTAAAAATATCATCCAATCAACAAACCCAAGCCCAAAGTAAAAAAAATGAAATAAAACTTAAAAATATTGAAATTGAAGTCGGAAACCCAATTAGTACAAATGCTAAAGATTATATTGAAAATATAGAAGATTTTAGTGATTTATTATTAAGGCAATTATCAGAAACATTAGATACATCTCTTGTAAATATTAACCAACCAGGTAATTATAAATATACAATTACCTATAAGAAGAAAAAATATGAAGGAATTATTACAATTATGGAAAAAGAAGTTCCAAATGTAACCTTCACTTTAAAAGCCAAAATTATGCCAACAACCGGAACATTATCAAGAAACAAAAAAGACTATATATATGAAGAATTGGATGAAGAAATATATAATAATATGATTCTAGACCTAAGAGAGGTAGAATCTCATCAATCCATTCCAGGAAAATATAAATATACAATAACATTTAAAGATACCGTATATTATGGAGACTTTGAAATTGTAGAAGATGTTGTTACAAACAAAGTAGTAAATGCATGTCCAAGTGATGCTATTGTAGATAATATGAACAAAACATGTGTTTGTAAAGACAGCAATAAAAAATATGACGAAGAAACAAAAACATGTGTCGAACAAGAAACCGAAGAAATAACAACAGAAGAAAAAAGAGTGCTTAGATAAAGCATTCTTTTTTTTAACTTAAATTTATAATTTCACCATCGACAACATCAATTAATTCATAATTTGGTCTTCTCGATAACCCTGGCATTGTCATGATATCACCAAGTAACACGGTAATAAAACCAGCACCATTATATAAATTAATATCCCTAACTGTAACACTAAAATCTTTTGGAACACCAACTTTATTCTTATCATCCGAAAAAGAATATTGTGTTTTAGCAATACAAATAGGTAAATTAGATAAATGATTATTCTCAATCATTTTAATCTTTTCATTTGCTAAATCAGTAAATGAAACCTCTTTTGCTCCATAAATATTTTTACAAATAATATTTATTTTAGTATTAATAGAATCATTCAAAGAATAGATTGGATGAAAATGACTATCAGATACACTCATAACCTTTTCAGCAAGAAGAATTGCTCCACTTCCACCTTCAGAATAAGCATTTGAAACAACAAAGGAATAGTTTTTCTTCTGACAATACTCTCTTAATAATTCAATTTCATCATCCGTATCTGTTGAAAAACGATTTAAACAAACTACAATAGGTACACCAAATTGATCTAAATTTTGATAATGTTTATCAAGATTTTCAAATCCTTTTTTCAAAGCATCATCATTTTTTTCATAAATTGCTTCTTTTTTTACTCCTCCATGATACTTTAACGCCTTAATAGTAGCGACTAAAACAATGGCATTTGGATTTAAATTACCAAGTCTACACTTGATATCTAAAAATTTTTCAGCACCTAAATCAGCACCAAAACCAGCCTCCGTAACAACATAATCTGCTAGGCGTAGAGCAGTATCTGTAGCAATTAGACTATTACATCCATGAGCAATATTAGCAAAAGGTCCACCATGTATAATACAAGGAGTATTTTCTAAAGTCTGAACCAAATTTGGTTTAATAGCATCTTTCAATAAAGCAAGTAAAGAACCTTCTAATTTCAAATCACGAAGATAAACATACTTTCCCTCATGATTAATACCAATAACAATATTACCAAGTCTTTTTCTTAAATCCTCAAAAGAAGTAGCCAAACAAAATAATGCCATAATTTCACTGGCAGAAGTAATCGTAAAACTATCATGTCGAGTTCCTAAATCAACATCTCTTAAACTACGATCATTTACATCAAGACATCTTTTAAATAAAACTTTTTCAATTCCTAATTCATTTCCAAAATAAATATGATTATCAATTGCAGCACTAATTAAATTATTGGCAGCAGCAATAGCATGAAAATCACCCGTAAAATGCAGATTAATATCTTCCATAGGAACAACTTGAGAATATCCGCCACCGGTTGCTCCACCCTTCATTCCAAATACAGGTCCCATAGAAGGTTCTCTCAAAGCAAGAATAACATTTTTTTTCAAACGATGAAGAGCATCTCCTAATCCAATACTTACAGTAGTTTTCCCTTCACCCATAGGAGTCGGACTAATAGCTGTTACTAAAATTAATTTACCTTTTCTATCACCTGTAGGAACTTTTTTAATCTTAGCCTTATAATCACCATATAATTCTAAATCATCTGAATCTAAACCAATCATCTTACCAATTTCAGTTATTTTCAACTTATTACTATTTCTAGAAATTTCTATATCAGTCATAGAATCACCTCAAAAAATATTATAACATAATGAATTTAATAAATTATAAAAAAATACTTCATAATACAAAAAAATGGTTATAAGGAAATAAAAAAATCAAGAACAAATCCCTTTAAAAATCAAAAAAGAACAATTTGTCCAAAAAAAGAACAACTGCTAAAATGAAAAACATTAAGAAAAGGAGGGATAATATCAAAAAAATATTTTTCTTAATAACAATCATCAGCATATATTTTTTTTCATCAATAAATATATATGCAGAAAGTACAACCTTTTATGAAGCAGAATATATAGATAATATATATATGAGCAAATATGAATATTCAACACAGACAACATACTTTCAAACTGCAAGATTTTTTCGAAATAGTCAAACAAATGACTTTGCATACTGTATTGAACCATTAATCTTTTTTAAAGAAAACAGTAATTACCATTCCACCCTAAATCCAAATAATTTTTCCACAGAACAAGTGGAAAGAATTAAAAAAATAGCCCATTTTGGTTATGGATATAAAAATCATACAGATCAAAAATGGTATGCAATTACACAAATGATGATTTGGAAAGAATCCGGAAAAGATATTGGAAAATTCTTCTTTACAGACTCACTCAATGGAAAAGAAATTAATCCATATGAAAATGAAATAGCAGAAATAGAAAATTTAATTGAAAAATATGATAGACTACCAATGGATAATAATCAAACATTTCAAATATTAGAAGGTCAAACACTAGGAATACATCCAAAAGAAAATATTAATGATTATAAATCAAAATCACAAAATGTAACAATTAATAATGGTACTATCGAAGTATCCAATCTAAAAGAAGGAGAATATGAATTTACACTCATAAGAGAAGAAGAACAAAATGAACCAACAATATTCTATCAAGCAAATAATAGTCAAACTCTTATGAAAAAAGGTGGAATAACAGATAAAATATTAAATTTTAAAGTAAAAGTAATAAATAGTAAAATAATAATTCATAAAGTAGATAAAGATACAAAAAGCAACAATCCACAAGGAAAGGCAGAATTAAATCATGCAATATATGGATTATACGATAAAAATAATAATCTTATTCAAAAAACAGAAATAATGAATAATCAAGGTATCTTTGAAAACCTAAATTATGGAACATACTATATAAAAGAATTAGAACCTGGTAAAGGATATACACTAAATCCAGAAGTATATGAAATAACAATAACGACAAAAGAATATCAAAAAGAAATAACATTAGATAATAAAGTAATAGAAAAAAAAATAAAAATAATTAAAAAATTTGGGGAAGAAAACAACTTAACAAGAGAAAAAAATATTGATTTTGAAATTTATAATCATAATAATGAATTGATAAAAACAATCTCAACAGATGAAAATGGAGAAATAATATTGATTTTACCATATGGAGAATACAAAGTAATACAAATAAATTCAAGTAATGGATATGAAAAAGTAGAACCATTTACTATTACAATAGAAGATGAAGAGGAAAAAACAATAGAACTGATAGATTACAAAATACCCATTCCTAATACTCACACAGAAAAAAACAATCTATTATTCTATTTAATAAAATTTATTCGATGGATATTATAAAAAAAGTATGGAAAACATTATGTATCATAACTATATTACTATCAATTGTATCTATCATAAAAATAGAAAAAACAAGGCCAAAAATAGCAACAATAAAAACAAATTATTTACAAAGAATTGCTATTCCAAAAAAAGAAATAGAAAAACCAATTGGAAAAATAATCATTCCAAAAATCAATATCAATAAACCATTATACAAAATAGGAAGCAAAAAAAATAACATCGAAGAAAACATAACAATAATTAAAAAGATGAGTAATCCTGATATCATAATAATTGCTGCTCACTCAGGAACAGGAGAAAAAGCATTTTTTAAAAACTTAAATCAATTAAAAGTAAATGATATCATCATTATAATATGGAATAATAATGAATTAACATATACAGTCGATAAAGTATGGAAAGAAGAAAAAATGGGATATATAAGGTTACCAAATAGTATTCAAAACAATTTAATACTAACAACATGTGATCCTACAGAAGAAAATATGCAATTAATAATAGGTTGTACAAAAAAAGAATCTAAATGATTCTTTTTTATTTTAAAACATCAATTGCTTTTTGAAGAACAACATCATCAAAACTATTATCAGATTCTATTATAATATCAGGAACAAGTCCAACTCCATCAACACCTTTTCCTTTAGAAGTAAGCCATTTTTGAACAGTATATTTTATACTAGAACCAGTGGATAATGTAACAGACTTTTGTACACTACCTTTTCCATAAGTTGTAGAACCTATTGTTGTAATAGATGGATAGTTCTCCTGAAAACAAGAAACAAGAACTTCCGATGCTGAGGCTGTCCGATGATTCATCAAAATAACAACAGGATATTCTCGAGATTCCTTCGTAGTAGAATAAATCTTTGTACGACTTTTATTATGATCTAACTGATATAAAATTACCTTTTTAGGAAAAAACAAATCCAAAATTTTCTTTGACTGAGCCAAATGACCACCAGGATTATCTCGTACATCAATAATAAGCGATTGAATCGATTCCTGTTCCAAACGATGAAGAGAATTTTCAAATTGATCATAAGAATTAGAAGAGAATACATCAATCTTTATATAACCAATTTTAGAAGAAGACTCCTCAATAATTCTATCAGATACATTTATAACATCAATATACTTTCTCTTTACAGAAAAATTATGAATCTGATCCTCTCGAAGAATTTTTAGAGAAACCATCGTATAAATATCTCCATGAATTTTATTTTTTAAATCCAAAGATGAAATATTTCGACAATCTACCCCATCAATTTCTAATATAATATCTCCAACTTGAATCCCAGCCTTATCTGCTGGACCATCCTGAATTACATCTTCAACCACAAAATACTCATTTTCTAAAACAACAGAAATACCAATACCTACATATTTACCATCAATAGATTCCAAAAAAGAATCCGTAGATTGATGATTCATAAAAGAAGAATAAGGATCCTCCAAAGACTGCACCATACCATCAATTGCAGAATCAACTAACTTCTTATCATCAACATCTGTATAATAATTATCTTTTATACTAGAATAAGTAGAAATAATCTCATTTAAAGAAGGATCCTTTCTAATAGAAGAAAGACTACTACTTGTATAACTTAAAATAAAACCTGAAATCATTCCAAAAATAGTAGACGTAAAAATAAAAATAACAACCTCAGTAATAGAAAAATTAGTATTTGTAAAAGATATTTGCTGATTCTTTCTTTTATTTTTCTTTTTCTTTTTTTTCTTTTTTTTCATAAAATCCCCAACATGAAAAAAGACATAAATGTCTTTTTTTTATCCTAAATAACTAGTAATAGCCTCTTCCCCTTCAAAATACTCTACTACATGATGATCTTCAAAACGAATCAAAGTTGGTCCATTAATAGCCAATTCAGTTGCAGAAGATGGATTAGAATTAGACTCTTCAGAGGCATATTTTTTATTTAATCCATTACCCATATCAACTACATACAAAGAAGAAGCACCTTCTTTTGTACGATAAGAACTAACAGCACTTGAATAAGTAGATGCAATCTCATCATCGCTCATATCATAATAAATAACGAGATAAGTTCCATCTTCCATAGAAAAACTACGTCCAGCAAGAATATTCGTATAAGAAATAACATCATCTTCTTTCTCTTCTGTTGTATTAGAAGTAGAACTAGAATCAGAATTACTCTTTGTAATATATAAAGTTAGTAAATAAAACAAGCAAAATACAATAATAGAAAGACCAACTACACATATAATACGAAATGTTTTTTCATCCATTTCACGGAAAGAAAATTTAGACTTTTCTTTTGAAATATTATCTTTTTTTTCAACAGTCTTCTTCTCTATATCATTATTTTTTAAAGTGTTTTTTTTATGATTCTTCTCAATAACCTTATTTTCTACGATATCATTTTTTAAAGTGTTCTTTTTCATGTTTTTCTTCACATTTGATTGACCCTTATTATTCTTTTTAACATTACTACTATTTTTAGTATTTGAATTATTATTTTTATTAGCCATAAACCTCACCTAAAAAACATTATAACATAAGAAAGAAAAGAAAGTAAATTATTTCAAAGAAGTTATACCAACAATGGACTGGGCAACCTCGATTAATTCATTTTGACTCATAACATCACTAACCAGATAATACTCAGTATTTCCACTAGACCAAGAAAGAGAATTATCCGTCATAACACCAATAGTATCCATTAATTGAAAAGGTTCCCCCGTACTAGGAATAATCGTAAACTCTTGAAAAACATCTTGAGTCTCTTCAACCAATAAGAAAGACTTTTCCCCATCATACGTCATAATAACACGTTCTCCTGAATCCTTTAAAACCTTTTCTTCATCTACTAACTTTGTACCACTAGGAACAAACAAAGGATAAATAACATCTTCAAGAGTTCCTGTTTCTTTCACTTCAGAATCATCACTTTCTTCTTCATTCGTTTGAGAATTATCACTCTGAATAGTATCTAACTGAAAGAAATTCTTACTAAACTTAGGAGAAAATGTTAAACGATTAACCTGAAACTCCATACAAACTTTTTCATTAGAATCATAAACAGTAATTTTTTTAATTTTATAATCAGAATTAAATACGATCTTTTGAGATGAAAAACTACTATTATTAGGATAATGAACCTTTGTAGAAACAATATAAGAATCATTCTTTTTTAAAAAAGATGAATCCTTATCATTTTCTAAATCATTCATAATAGCATCTAACAAATATATTTGAGAATTCTTATAAGGCCAATCGCTTTGAAATTTAAAACTACGATTCAAAGAAGGAGTATATAAAAAAACACCATCATCATTTTTTAAAATAATTTGTTTAAAATCATTATTTTGATTTAAAATACTAATATGATAAAAATGATCCTTTTTATAAGAAGATACAACATCATAATGATAAACATCATCATTATTGTAAATCGTTAAAACACCCTCCATTTGATAACCATTAGACTTATCGTATTTTTTAATAATTTCTTTTTTTATATCTTTAATTTTAATATTTCCACATCCAGTTAAAACTATAGAAAAAATAAGTAACAAAACAAATATTCTTTTCATATTAATCTCCAATCTAATAAAAAATATGAAAACAGAAAGAAGAATATTCCAAAAAAAAGAGAACTAAGTTCTCTATTTTTTCTCTGATATAACAATTTTAACCTTTTTCGTTTTAGAAGAATAAGATAATTTTAAATCCGTTCCAGTAACAACAACTTCAATCTCATGAGTACCAACACCATAATCTTTCAAATCTACATAAGCAGAAATATCAGATTCTTTAATACTATCAAGTGCCTCTTCACTACCACTTACAACAACTGTTACTTTACGGTCATCATCACTACTTGCTTGAGCAACTAACCCTTCTCCTAAATTCTTAGTAGAAATAGAAATATCCTTGAATTCCTTAGTTGTAGAATTATCAACAGTAACACTAATTGTCATGTTTTTAGAACTCAACTCCGTAATACCTTTAGGTTTCTTTAAAGTAACATTAAACTCTTTATCTTTCTCTAAACCTTTAACATCAATCTCTACATCTAATTGTTGAAGTTCATCAATAGCAGATTGTTCACCATAAACAGTAATAGTAGAAATACTTGGAAGAATTGATTTAATAGACTTACCAAATGCCAAAGTACCAACAGGAACAACACGAATTGGAACTTCCTTACTTGGAGAAGTTATACTAACATTTGCCGCAACACTTTTTGGAACTATTTCAACATCCATTATTTTACCATCTGTATCATAAGCAACTAAAGGAATATCCTTAACAGTAATATCTCCTGCTCTAGGATTTGGAATATTATTAACATCCAACAAAGCACGTACACTTGCAACTTTTTCCAACTTATATTTTGCACCTTTAATAATAACATCAGTACGATCAATTTCAACATTACTAATATATAATTTACTATCTAACTTATCTTGATGTAATAAGTCATAAGTAAGAGGTCGATTCTCACTCTCCTTCTCATAGATTGTTACATTAACAGTAGAAGGATCAAGTTTATAATCAAGTGATTTTAATCTCTGATTATATTTTAATGTAACTTTATGAGTTCCTGGCTTCAAACCAGTTAAATCAACGCTAACACCTTTAGAAGGAGACTGTTTTGCCAAAAAGATATGTCTTCTTTGACCAATCAAAGTAATATCAACAGTCTTTGGAAGGCCTTCAACAACATATGACTCCTCATTATAAACAGCCATAACAGGTTGATCATATAAAATTTCAGCATATTGATCAATCATAACATTAGATTCATTATCAATCAAAACAAACACAAAGAATGCAAGCATCAAACTAACAATCAATAATGTTGACTTCATGCCAGCAAGACGATCAATTGTTTTTGCACCACTCTTTGATAATTCCATTAATTTAAGAATAAGACGAGTAATTGGAGTAATTAATATTTTATCAAAAAAATGTCCAATACGACGAAATATTCCACCAAAAAAACTACCTATCTTCTTCATATATCTCTTCCTCATTTATATCTTCATCTTCATCGTATTCAATATCTTGTTTAGGTTTTAATTCATCTATTAACATCATACGAACATCATCTAAAGTTAAGTTATATAACAACTCACCTTTCAAAGCAATAGATACTCTTCCTGTTTCTTCAGAAACAACAATACAAATTGCATCTGTCTCCTCAGAAAGACCAACGGCTGCTCTATGTCGCGTACCAAGTCGACGATTAATCTTTGGACTACTACTCGTTGGAAAAACAGCACCAGCGCAAGTAATTCGATCTCCTTGAATAATAACACCACCATCATGTAAAGGATTACCTTCATAAAAAATAGCAATTAATAAATCACTTGATAAATCTGCATAAATCTTTTTAGCCTTATCAATATAATCTCCTAAACTAACATCTCTCTCGATAACAATTAATGCCCCAATTCTTTCTTTTCTCAAATAATCGATTGCATTAATCATTTCATATACAAGATGTTCTCTCTCATCAACCGTTAAAGTCTTATGTCTACCTAACAATTGATTACGTCCTAATTGTTCCAAAATAGTACGTATTTCAGGTTGAAAAATAATAATTAAAGCAACAGGTCCCCATTGAATAATATAATCCAACAAATAACCAACAGTAATAAATCCCAACCTGTCACTAACAACCTTCAAAAAAATAATTAAAACTAAACCTTTAAAAATTAAAGATAATTTAACATTATTACGAATATTTTTAAGAATAAAATAAAAAATTAACCAAACCAAAGAAATATCAACTATTTTCTTTAGTAAAATAATAACATCAGATAATGTAATATACATCTAGTCATCTCCTTATAAAAAAATAATGGAAGTAAATACATTTATATTTAACCCCACACCTATTATAATGATATCATTTTATAGTCAATTTATCAACCGAAAAAAAAGAAAGTCTAATGATTTCTACTTTCTTTTTTTGCTTTGATTTTTACAACCTGATGAATATTCTCCTCATTTCGAATAGGCGTATCATATAACTTATCAAGTATTTCAAAATCAATTCGTTTCAATTCTTTAGATGCATCTTTAACCTTAACAAGTAATCGATCACCTACCGTATAACAATCTTTATTATCTAAAGAAATAATAGAATATGTATCAGGACTATAAACATAATTTCCAGTCATATTACGAAGGCGAATCACTCCTTCAATAAGATTATCTAATTGAACAAGAATACAATCATCTGATACAGAAATAATAGTGGCTTCAAATTCTTCTCCAATATGATTAGACATATATTCAGCACACTGCATTCTAAGAACATCACGTTCAGCCTCATCCGCAACTCTTTCCATTCGAGAAGTCTTCTCTGCTATTTCAGGAACTTTTTCACTCCATTCTTTCAATACCTTCGAAGAAGGAGAATGAAATACGCAATCCCACAAAATACGATGAACAGTTAAGTCAGAATAACGACGAACTGGAGAAGTAAAATGGCAATAATAATCTTTTGATAAACCATAATGACCAATATTTTCAGAACTATATTTTGCACGAGACATACATTTTATAGATTCCGTTAATAATAAATCAGAAAGTCTTCCTGTATCAGAAAGATATTTAACAAATTTTTGATATGCATTCTTATCATATGCCAAATCCTCCGCAGAATACTCGCGATAAGGAAGATTTACTGCTTCTAAAAATTGTAATAATTGAGCAATTTTATCTTCATTTGGAGTATCATGAACACGATGAACACAAGGAAGCCCTCTCTCAGATAAATCACGATCAACCGTTTCATTAGCAGCAAGCATAAACTCCTCAATTAAATTTTCCGCAACATCTTGATCTCTTAAAGTAAAGTCAACAGCCTTTCCTTCTTCATTATAAACAGCCTTTAACTCAGAGCGATTAAATTCAATAGCACCATTCTTTAATCTTTTTCTTCTAAGAATTAAAGACAACTTTTCCATTAATCTTAAAGTATCTTCAAATTCAGCATAATCAGGATCAACAACATGATTCTTTAGTAATTGATTAACTTTATCATAAGACATCTTCATTTTAGAATGAATAATAGTAGGACTAATACGATAACATAAAACATCCCCATCAGGAGAAATTTCCATAATACAAGAAATAGCCATTCTATCAACATAAGGATTTAATGAACCGATTCCATTAGATATCTTATGAGGAGTCATAGGAAGAACAGTACCTCCTAAATAATAACTATTTCCCTTTTGGAAAGCATCAATATCTAGAGGAGATCCTTTAGGAATTATACTAGCAACATCAGTAATATGAACTCCTAAAACATAATTACCATCTTTATTCATATGACAACTAATAGCATCATCCATATCTTTTGTATCAATACCATCAATTGTAAAAATCTCCCAGTCCGTTAAATCCTCTCTACCAATTCGATCAATATCACGTACAATACTTGGAATATGTTCTAACTGTTCTAAAGATTCATTACTAAAATCATTATCAATACCATGTTTAAATGCTTCCCAAAGAATATCTTCATTTGGATCATCTTTATGATTAAAAACTTTTTTAATTTCTCCAATATAAAAATTACTTCCAGTCTGCTTCTTCAAAGTAACTGCAACTCTTTCTCCTTCAATCGCATCATCCTCTAAAGCAATCATAAGTCCTTGTTTTTTCTTATCAATGGGTCTAACAAAATAACTATTACCAACACGATAAACTTCTCCTGGTATCATTTCCAATTGTCTATCTAAAACTTGAATCACTTTTGATGTATTATCGTTAACATTAATATCAATCAAAACAAAATCACCATCAATACAACCATTTGTATCATCCTTAGAAACATTATATTTTGCCTCTTGAACATTAATTTTACCATCACGATCTAAATAAGATGTAACAACAGATACTTTTCCAGCACCAGTACGATCTCCATAAAAGCGACCTTTACGAAAAGATGTCTTCATCATTGAAATATAGTTATTAGAAGGAGTCTTATAAACATCATATTGTTTAACACCATCTTCTAATATATGAAAAACATCTAACTTTTCTGAATCAGACAAAAAAACATCCTGCATTCTTTCATCAGATAAGATTTTTTCAATTCTATGAATAATTTTATTAAGAGAAACTGGCTTTTTCTCTTTTCGTAATGCAAGTTCTACATATTTTTTCATACCATTCATTCCCCCACATAAATAAACTACCACAAAACAAAAGAAAAAAAAAGACATTTTAGTCTTTTCCATATTCAATATGACTCAATAATATTCCAATATTAACAATTCCACATAAAGCAACTAAACTATATACAATTCTTGTTAATAAAGTTTGAGTACCAAACAAAGTAGCCACTAAATCGACATTTAACAGACCAACAAGTCCCCAATTAATAGCACCAATAATAGTAACTACCAATAATGCTTTTTGCATAGTTTCCATATTTGTACCTCCTATTGTTAGAATACCCAAATAAAGAAATAATATACAAAAATAGAGCAAAATCTTTTGCTCTATTGTATTCTACGAATAGAAAGAATTGATGTACCAGAAGAATTTATCCAATGACTTACGCTACTTGCAATAACACCAGTACTTGGATTAGTGGCATGAACCATCATTCCATCTCCAACATACAAAGATGAATGAGATGCATTTCCATCACCATATCCCCAAACTATGATATCTCCTGGTTGCATACTATCATAAGATACTGGATAACCATCATATAATTGAGTTGAGGTACTACGGCTAACCCATACCCCTACTCTAGAGTATACGTATTGAACAAATCCACTACAGTCAAAACCACTTGGAGAAGTTCCACCAGAAACATATGGAGCACCAACTAAGGAATAAGCAATAGATACTAAATCTCCACTATTTGCATTAGCAGGCAAATCATAATACACAGGATTATAAACAGGCTCTGGTTCCGGTTCAACAACTTCAAGTGTAAAAGTTTGACTTGCAATATTACCAGAATTATCAATTGCCAAAATCTTAACCTCATGATCTCCTACACTATCAAAATCACCATTCATAGAAATATTATAAGTTTTTAACTTACTTTGATTAGCATCATCCTGATATGCTATATCACCATCAATCTGATCCATAACAGATTGAATATTATCTTGAAGATTATACGAATCCCCCTTAGTAATAGTTATCTTTTCCTCTTTTAGCTCAATTACAGGAGCAACAGAATCAACTACAGATACTGTCATAGGAATATCTTTAACCATATTTTCCTTTTTAACTTCAAGAACAACCTCTTGTTCCCCTAAAACACTTGTATCAACATCTTGTTTTATTGATACAATTTCACCGTCAATTTTTTTTATTAACTTATTTATATCATAATCTTCACTATTAATTTCAACCTTTGCGGAATCATTAGGAATAACTTTAATACTATGATAAGTACTTAAATCATGATAAACATTAAAACAAGTTAATAATATAAAAGAAAGAATCATCAAATATAAAATACGAAGTCTCTTTCTCTTCGACGGACCATCAACTGTCTTCATACAATTTCCTCCCGACAAGAAATTATTATAGCATCATACAATAAGATTGTCAAAATTACTGACTTAGTCCTTGAAAATCCTTATTCAATGTATTATATTTATCAGTTAATTTTTTTGCCTCAACATTTTCAAGTTGATACCAACCATTTTGAAACATTAAAATATATAATTTTCGTTGTAAAACAGATATTTCATCAAAAATATTATGATAAATTTCCCATAACCATTCATTACTTGCTTCTGTCATGGCAATAGCATAATTCTTTTCCATTTCTTTTAAGGTAGTTAATAAACAAATACAATAATCCTTATCATTTAAATCCATTCCATTTGGAACTTGAACAACTTGATTACCAATCTTAGTCATTATCTTCACCTCCTGGATTATCTAAAATATCTAAAATAGTATTTAAGTTATTTTCAAATAGATCCGTTGCTTCTCCAAAAATTTGCACAATATCCTGATTTCCAATACATTCTAAATCAGCACATGTTTTTTTCAATGCAACAAAATTCCATTGAAACATATCACTTAAATAATCTAAATCTTTTCCAGTAATAGTATCTACTGGTACATTCATTAATTTATTCATATAATCATCCTCCTAAACTTATTATGAGAAAAAGAAAAAGAAAATATACAAAAAAAGAGAAAAAATCTTTTTTTAAAGATTTATTCTCTTTTGAGTATAAATAAATTTATAAAATTCATCACAAGAAATGTGATACTTAGGTTTAGTATACAAGTATAATTTATAAGAATATATATTAGATAAAGCAGGATAATCAAAACAAAACTTATCAACAACATCCTGAAGTAGCAATGACAATTTTTGATAAGAATGAATTCCTCTATATTTTTCCCAAGAATGCTCAAACCAGTGATATCCAAAAGAATCTTGATAAACTAAAAAAGTGTGAGAAGGGAGTAAATCTCCATCATCCAAATAAAGAAAATAAGTTTGATAAGAAAAATCAGTCTTTTTAAAATAATATCTTTCTAATTCAACTTGATCCCAACAAACACCACATTTAGAAGAAATTAAATCTTCTGGACTTTGCAAATAATAAAAAGAAGAAAAGTTTATATCAAAATCATCTGAATCAATAAGATTTATTCCACTTTTATTAGGAAAACCATATTCAATAGAATCCATTTTCCTCATAATATCTAAAACAGTCATAGATTAAATTAACTTATTATTATCTTTTCTCCATTTTTGATATTCAATAATGTCATTCCCAACTAGTTTTAAACAAGCAGAAACAATAAAAGCATCATCAATATAACCAACTCCAAGAATTGAGTCCGGTATTATATCAATAGGAGATAAAAAATAAATTAATGCACTAACAACTGCAACAATAGAACCTGCTGGAATATTTTGATACTCTTTCCGAATATAACTACGAACTAAAGAAATCATAGTTGGAACCATAGATAATACTCCGCCAATTTTAGGAATCAATTTAAGCTTCATTTCAATTCTTTGTAAAAATTCTTCTGTTTTATCACGATCTTTTAAAATATCTTGTGCTTCTCCATATCCTTTTTCAAGTTCAGCCTGAGCCTTTTTCTCATCAATATTATTATTCATAACTACACCTCACAATACAAAAATATTATATCATAGAATAAATAATAATATGATTTTAAATCAATACAATAATAAAAATGTGTAAAATAATAAAAAGAATTTAGACTTTTAATCTAGATTCTTTTCTTTTATAAACAATGATTCCCATTCCAATAATCGAAATCATCAATAATACAATAATTAATAACTTATCTCCAGTTTTAGGATTTACAATATCTTGTATCCATTTTGCTTCTATTGTTACATTTTCAAATGGCATAGTAAATTTATTTTTATCAATACTAACTGTTCCGTCCGAATTATTTATTAACTCTCCTTCAGAAAATTCTACTTTTTCTCCACTATCTGTTGTTACTACAATACTTCTAAGTTTATATCCTTTATTCATAGATACTTTAAATTGTATTGTTTCTCCTCCTAAAGAATTATCTACAACAGCAATTGTTCCATTACCATCCGTTTTTGTTTTAATTAAGTATTCTAGTTCATTTGGTATTGTTATTACTGGGCGTACTCCACATCCAACCAAGGTTTGTGCAATAGCATCACAACCACCGTTAGAAATACCAACTATTCCGGCACCACATACTCCTCCTACTGTATCAACAAATGCAATTCCAGTTTCTATATTAGGACTAATTGCTTTCCCAGTTCCATATCCTGTTTTGAGCCAATAAGTTGTTCCATAAATCCATGAATACTTTCTATCAAGTAAATCTTTAATACTCCCAAACTCATTGTGTACACTAACTCCAGAAACCGATGTCATTGTATCATACCATTCTAAATATGGAATAGCCTTCTCATTTTGTTTTACTATATTATTTATTTCATCTAAAGATAATAAATCTATTGAATTGATAGAATAACCATAATTCGTCAATTCTTCATTATATTTATTTAATGCATATCCTAACATACGATTATTATCGTAACTTAATTTAAAATCAAAAAACTTGTTTTCATATAAATCTTCGTTATATTTTTTATAGTAAGAATTACTAATTTCAAAATCTGAATCAGTAACAGATCCTACTATATTACCACTTGCACCAACATAAACATCACCTACTTGAGGATATAGGTAATCATCATTATCATTCCAATGTGCGCTTATTGCATCTTCAGATTGATGAATATTATCATCATTGATAACTATTGAATAGAAACAGTATCCTGGAGCATTATAAAATGAATCGCTCTTTTCTGTTCCTCCCTTTGAGGCAGCTAAGTCTGCACAAGTCTGACCTTCTTCTAACTTTTCTTTATAAATAGTTACTCCTGTATATAAATTATATTTAGCAAGCATTTTTATTTCATCTTTATTAGAATCAACTATATAGAAATGTTCTGTGCCACATGCTATTTCACTACCTATATCTTTTCCATTTCCACTTACTACCTTACAATATTCTTTTGCATTTACAACAAAAGGTATAAACATTATGAATAATAAAATTGGTAATAAATATTTCTTCATAGATTTACACTTCCGTTTCTTTATTATATCCCTATTTTATTATATATAATATATACATACTATATCAAGTATATCCCGTAAAATATACTATCAAACGCGTAAAACAAAATTATTAATTTATTATTCATTCTTTAAATATATTGTTCTGTGTTTTTCACTCATTTTGATTAAACAAAAAACTAACATTTCTGTTAGTAATCTATTGCATCTCAGAAAAGTCCGAGTATAAATCAATTTGGTGAGTGAATATCTACAACTTTTTTATTAATATTGGAGATAACTCCTCAACTCTTTTTATATCACCATTTTCATTAACATATATTGTCTTAAAACCCAATGATTTAGGAACATCAATATCCAATCTTTTATCATCACCAACTATTACACATTCACTTGGTTGGTATATTCC
>CAMOQR010000002.1 GCA_946623125.1 uncultured Caryophanales bacterium
ATATATACTTAAAATGTGAAAATTATATGAAATTCTTATTTTTAATTTCTTTTTTATTATAACACACTTTTTATAAATCTTCTATTTTTATTGTACCTTCTCTTAAAATTTTAACTTTATTATCTTCTACTCTTACAATGGTTGATGCTTTTTTTAAGGGAGAGGCTCCTCCATCTATTATGGCATCTACTTTTCCATCAAATGTTGTGATAAAGTCTTTTACTTGTATTCCATCGTCTTCTCCTGAAATATTTGCACTTGTTGTTGCAAGGGGATAATCTATACGGCTTAAAATAGTTAATGCAATTTTATTATTTGGAATTCTAACACCTATTGTATCTAGTCCTGCGGTTAGTATATCTGGTGTTTTTTCATTTTTATCAAATATTATAGTTACTGCTCCTGGAAAGTATTTTGCCATAATTCTTTTTTCGATTGGGTTTATATTATTGATTACTTGATACATTTTCTCAACTGAATTTGTTAATACATTAATCGGTTTATATTTTGCTCTTTGTTTTATTTCAAATATTTTATTAATTGCCCTTTCACTAAAACAATTGCATGCTAAACCATATACTGTATCTGTTGGAAAGATAATAATACCATCGTGATTTAGAATATCTACTATTCTTTCTAAATCTTCTTCATCAATTTCTTCTTCCCAATCTAATAATAGTGTTTCTGATTCTTCCTTTAATATCATTTCATCTCCAAGTCTTATTTCTTTTCTTGTTTTAAAACCAAACTTCTTAAAAAAGCCTTCTTTCATAAATCCTGATTCTATTGCTACCTGTATATTTGGATTTTTCTCTTTATATTCTTTGATCTGATCTAGTAGTTTATACATAATATTTGTTCCGATTTTTTGTTTTTGATACTCAGGAGCCACCATTAAATCTTGTATATATAAAAACATAGATTCATCTCCAATGATTCTTCCATATCCCACAATTTCTCCCTCATCATATGCTGAAATAGAAAAAAGAGTATTTTCTAATGCCTTTTCAATTATTCTTTCTTCTTTTTCTCGATATCCAACCAATTTCGAAAGTTTTTTATATTCTCTTACATTTTTAATATTTTCAACATATACAACCATAGACTCACCTCTTTCTTATTATACTATAATTTTATTTTGTTTTTTGATATAATTTTTTTGAGGTGATACAATGGATATTCATATTCAAAATAAACCTATTTTTTTTCCAAACAAGGATTTTCAAACAATTCAAATACAGGTTTTATTTCCTTTTATAAAAAAAGAAGAAGAAATTGCTAAAATGACTCTTTTACCCGGAATGATTCAAAATGTTTGTGAAAAATATCCTACTGAAGAAAAGTTAGTAACAGAGTGTGAAAAGAATTTTATTTTAGCATCTTTTTGTACTACTATTTTTATGGGAGATATTGGATGTTTTTTATTTCATTTTATGATTCCTGATAAAAAAGTTTTAAAAAAGGATTATTTCGATAAACAGTTTCAGTTTTTTCATGAAATGATGTATCATCCTAAATTAAATCATGATTCTTTTTGTGATGATGAATTTGTAAGAGAAGTTAATCATTTAAAAGTTGATATTGAAAAACAATTAAAAGATACTGTTAGTTATGCCTTTATTAAATCTAAAGAAATAGTTGATGAAAAAAAATATTTTTCTAATTCTATTTTTAATCATCAAGAACAAATTGATTCCGTAAATCCTAAGAATTTATATGAATACTATTGTGATAAAATTTTGTATAATAAACCGGCTATTTATATTTTTGGAAATGTTAATCAAAAGGAAATGAAGGAGTATTGTTCAAAATTTTTATACTATAATTCTTTTTCTCCTTATACTGTTAAAACCGATATTCATAAATATCTTCCTGTTTCTACTTTTAAAGATATCCAAGAAAAGTCATCTTTTCATAACTCTGTTTTTCTTTCTTATTATAAAGTAAAAGATATGACTTTAGAAGATGAAGATACTTTACTTCTTATTAAAGATTTATTATCATCTGGTTCTTCTAGATTATTAAATAAAAGATTGAGAGATGATAATGATTTAGTTTATTCTACTCATTCTTTTCATTATAATAATTATGGAGTATTGGGAATCTGTGCTCTTATTCAAAAAGAGAAAATTAATGATGTTAAAAGGATTATTGAAGAGACGTTAGATGAATTAAAAAATGAAGAATTTATTTTTCCTTTACTTGAAAATATTAAAGAAAGAAAAAGAGTATCTTTACTTCGTGGTCTTGATAATAAAGTTACATTATTTCAAGAGGCTGTTATGGTAGATATGGGAGTTGATATATCTTCTTATGATCATTATCAGCATATTTGTTCTATTACTCCAAAAGATATTCATTCCTTTTTAAATCGGTTAATTCCTGATACTTATTACTTTTTAGAGGAGGGAGATCATGAATAAACTATATACTTATACATTAGATAATGGTTTAAAGGTGTATCTTTATCCTGATAAGAGACGTCATTCTACCTTTTTCCAATTAAGTACTTTTTGTGGAGGAATGACAAAGCATTTTTCTGTTGATGGAAAAAATTATTCTTTTCAAGATGGAATTGCTCATATCTTAGAGCACTATATTGTTGAATGTAATAATCGTGGAAATTTTTTAGAGGAGCTTGGAAAAAAACAAATGGCAACTAATGCTTCTACTTCTATTTCAGTAACATCTTATTATTTTGAGGCAGTTGAGAATGTTAATTTTGGAATCAATACTTTATTAGAGGGGGTTTATAGTGTATATTTTGATTCAGAAAAGTTAGAAAAATTAAAGAATCCTATTTGTCAAGAAATTCGTGGGAAGATGGATAGTAAATTTTATCATTTAAACCGAAAAAAAATTGAAAATTTATTTGTAAATATTGATTATCGTGATGTTGGTGGTTTGCTCGATGAAGTTAATCAAACAACGATTGATGATTTAAAAGTATTATATGAGGCTTTTTATCAACCAAGTAATCAATTTATTGTTATGGCTGGTAATTTTGATAAAAAGGATGTTTTATCTGTTATTAAAGATTTTTTTAAAAAACATTTTATTCCTAAAAAAGAAGTTCATATGATTGATTGGAGGGAGCCTCTAACAATTTCTAAGAAGGAAGATACTGTCATTTTCCCTACTCCTATGGAATATTTCGATATTTCTTTTAAAATCGATATTTCTTCTTATACAAAGGACCAATTAATGGATTTTGATTTTTATATACAAGCATTTTTAAATCACTCTTTTGGAATTCAATCTGTTTTATATCAAAAACTTATCGATGATAAGATTATTATTGAACCAATCCATTTTAGTAGTACAATTATGAATCATTTTTTAATTGTTGCGGTGGGAGACTATACAAATAATTCTTCTCAATTAAAAGAGAAGATATTAAAAGAGTTTCAAGAACAAGAACATATGAATCCTGATCTGTTTTTATTAGATAAGCAGAATTCCATCATTCGTTTTATTCTTCGAGATGAAAGTATCTTTAAAATGATTAATCCTTTTATTACGAATTTGATTGATTTTCAATATCCTTATTTAGATACTTTAGAAGATATTGAAAGGCTTAATTTTGATGATTTTGTAGATTGTATTCATAAAGTTGATTTTTCCAATTATGTTTGTATGCATATAAAAAATAATGAATAAAAAAATAAGTTTTTGAAACTTATTTTTTTATGTGGACATTGCCCAAATTTGTTTTCCTTCTTTTACTAGTGTATTTACATCCCATGTTTGACTTGATCTTGATTCACTGTTTGGATCGGCAACGATTAATTTTCCATCGTTTGTTAATCCTCTAACTACGATGAAATGTCCCTTTGAGGTAAAATGTCCTGGTCCCATTGACATAATTAATGTTTTTCCTGATTTAAGGTTATCTACTATATTGGCCTGACTTACACCCATTTGTTGACAGTTTACACCATATTGCTTTGAAATATCTCCAAAGTAATTCCATGTTGTTCCTTGACTACATGTATAAGTTCCATTTCCTTTCTTGGCTGTTTCTCTTGGACTTACTTCTTGTCCTGTTAAATATGTTAAAACCATTGCTAGAGATGTTGGGCCACAACCAGATGTTTTAATGGTTCCTCTAGAATATGGATCACTATAATTATATTGATAATAATTTACAAATTTTCCTTTGGCTGCACCACTTACAGTACTACTACTAGATATTTTTTTAGCAGTTAGTTTTTTAGAAGAAATAGATGCTAACAAAGACTGGATTCGTTCCTGTAAATTATTTATCTCGTTAGCATATTTTTCTGCTTCATAATAAAATGATGGTGCTCTATTATTGTCTCTATACTGAATAGCCTTATTGTAATTATTTGCCGCTATTTCATAATTTTGTTTTGCCACTTTGTATCTTTCATATTCACTTAAAGCCGTTGCAAAAGCATCCATTTGATTCTTGATTACACCAGTAAACTCTGTTGCAAAATCATTTGCTTTTGCATTCAAGTTTTCATAGGATTTTCCTTTCCATACGGAAGATAATTCACCTATTGTTGCAGTATAACTCGAAATGGTTGATGATAATTCTTCAGCGTTTGCTGATACTGTTCCACTACTTACCATACATTCCACCACCTTATTATCATTATAACATTATCTTTGTTAAAGAAGAAACCTTTTTCTTTTTGTTTTTGCTTTTTTAGTTTCCTAATGTAAATTTTTATTATATAATTATTGTAAGGTGATAATATGAATAATGATCAATTGATGGATTTTGTTAGTGATTTAAATGAGAAGAATATTTTATCTTCTGTTTCTGTTCCTATTTTAGATGGTTTTCAATTAATTCCTAATGAAGGTACTTTATTTACTGCTGTGTCTGATGAAAATTTTATTCAACAATTTTTATATGATGGAATTTTAGAAGATGGAGAAGATTTTGAATCAAGATTAGATAAAGTCGTAGAAGATACGAAAGTATTTATGAGAGAGTCCGGTTTAAGTGATGTTGAACATAATTTTCATTTCTTTAAAAAATATAAAAATTCTGATTTTCGATTTAAAATATATATTCAGGACAATATTTTAAATGAAAAAATTATGAGACAGTTTAATATTTATTTTGTTGATGATGATACGAGAGAGTTTTTTGAAGTAACCTTCTGTTGTTGCCCATACTCTATCGATGAGGAAGATTATGTAAGAGAAGATTTAACGATGAGTATGATATCAACAATCAATAATCTTATGGATAATATAAAAAAATAAGGCTTCTATGAAGTCTTATTTTTTTATTAAGGAATCTCCATTTATTTCTACTGGTATTGGTATTTCCATTAAATTTAATATTGTTGGAGCAATATCAGCAAGTTTTCCGTGTTCTTTTAATTGAACGTCCTTTTTTGTTAGATAGAATGGTACAGGATTGGTTGTATGAGTGGTACAAATTGTTCCATCTTCATTTACCATAACATCGCAGTTTCCATGATCTGCCGTAATAATCATCGTTCCCCCAATTTCTTCTACTTTGTCATATACTCTTTTAATACATTTATCCATAAATTCTACAGCCTTTACAGCAGCATCATATACTCCTGTATGTCCTACCATATCTCCATTAGCATAGTTTATAACCACAAAATCCAAATAATCTTTTTCTAATTCTTCTAATAGATGATTGGTAACTTCCTCGGCACTCATTTCTGGTTTTAAATCATAAGTAGCAACTTTTGGAGAAGGAATTAAGATTTGTTTTGCATGTGGTAACTCTAGGTCTTTATCTCCATCAAAGAAATGTGTAACATGAGCATATTTTTCTGTTTCAGCAATACGTAATTGTGACATACCTAAATTAGATAAGTATTCTCCTAAACCATTTGTTATTTCTTGATGTTCAAAAGCGTGCATACCTTTTACTGTATCATTTATTGGCATCATAGATACAAATTTAATATTATTGAATTTTTTTGTCTCCATTGGAGATTCATCTGGATTTGTAATTGCGGTAAACATCTCTCTTAAACGATCTGGACGATAGTTCCATACAATAATTCCATCATTATCAGATAATTTTCCATCAGCTATTACACTTGGAAGAATAAATTCATCTGTGATATCTTTCTTATATTGATCATCAAAGACTTCTTTTACGGTATCATAGTGTTCTCCTATTCCATAGCAAATTGCATCATAGGCAAGTTTTAAGCGATCATAGTTGTTATCTCTATCCATTGCGTAATATCTACCAGAAATCGTTGTAATTTTCCCCATTTTTGTCTCATCGATTTTGTCTTCTAGTTTTTTAATCCATTGTTGGGCTGTACGTACTCCAGTATCCCTTCCATCCGTAAATAAATGGAAATAGATTTCTTTAATTCCATTCTGTTTACACATATCAATAATGGCTAATAAATGAGATGTATGAGAGTGGATTCCACCATCACTAATTAATCCCATTACATGTAATTTAGAATTATTTTCTTTGGTATGATTTATTACCTTTAAAATATTTTCATTTTGAAAGAATTCTCCTGTTTCAATGGATTTATTAATCATTTCTAAAGATTGATAGACAATTCTTCCTGCTCCTATGTTCATATGTCCTACTTCACTTGTCCCCATTTGTCCTTTAGGAAGACCTACTGGTTGTCCGGATGCTTCTAGTATGGTGTGGGGATAGTTTTCTCTTATATAATCTAGCGTTGGAGTATTGGCATTGTCAAAGGCATTATATGGTCCTTTTGGTGCAATACCACATCCATCTAAAATACATAATACAAATGTCTTTTTCATACTTTCACCTTTCTTTCATTATAATTATAACATGTTTTATTCTTCTTAAAAAGAATGCTTAACAAGCATTCTTTTGACATACGTTTGCTTCTTTTCCTAAGCATTCCCATAAACATTTAAAACTATTATAACTTGATGATTTCATTTCTTCTGTTAATTTAGAATATGGGTCTTCTAATCCTTCTGCAATTCCTTCTACCATTTGTTCTGCTTCTCCATTTACTACAGCAACTACATTAGGAGCATAGATTCTTTTTTCACCTGTTGGGACTTCTTCTCCTGAGTCCATTGTTAGTATATAATCTGATAGGACATCTGCCATGGTTTTAATTAATGTTTTATAAGATTCTGTTCCACTTTCTTTTTCTACTGGTTTATTATCTTTATCTAGTTCATATAAATCTCTTATATCATATACATCTACATAATAGATTTTATCAATATTATTATCTTTTGCGCTCTTTATAAATTGTTCTAACATAGAACGACACCATGGACATTTTGCAAATCCAAAATATACGACAAAGGTTTCTTTTTTATCCATTTTTTCTACTATTTCATCTGCTGTTGCATAAATAAATGGATTGTCTTCTGGAATAGATAAGGTTCTGATCGTTTTACCAGATGATGATTTTGTTCCATTTAAAGATTCATATTCTTCTTTAAACTTTATGGCATCTGTTTTTTCTTTGCTTTTCTCGCATCCTGTTAATGATATCATTGTAATAATCATTAATAATAGTATTCCTAATTTTTTCATTTTAATCACCTATTTAACATTATACATTCTATTTCGATATTTTTCTACAAAAAATAACTCAACTTTAGGTTGAGTTATTAACAATTATTTTCTAATTTTAATGGAATTATATAATTTATATTTTTATTATCTTTTGTTTTCGCATCTATTTCTAAAAATAATGTATTTGATGTAATCTTTTTACATATTGTAGAATAATTATCTACTTTAATATTCATTTCTTTTAAATAATCTTTTAATGTTATATTGTCTTTTTTCTTACAGGAACTAATTTCTTTTTTAATTTTTTCTTCATTTTTTTCATATAAAGTACAATTAATTTCTTGATATTTTTCATTACTTTCTTTTCCACAAAACTCTATATTTGAAATGAAAATAGATGTTTTTTCTTTATTATAGGCGGCACTTCCTGTAATTTTAAAATCACTACATTTAGATGAAATTGTTTTAAATTCAAATCCATTCTTTGGAAGATTCCATAATACTATGATTACCAGAAAAAAACTGATTATTAATATGATCCCTATTAAGGTTATTGCTTTTGCATTCTTTTTCTTTGGTGTTTTTGTTTTTTCTCCATTTAATAGTTCGTCTATATTGACATGGAATTCTTCACTTATTTGTTTTAGAATTCCTATATCTGGAACATTTTTTCCGTTTTCCCATTTTGATACTGCCTGGTATGTAACTCCTAATAAGTCTGCGAATTCTTTTTGTGTCAGGTTATTATCAAGACGTATTTGTTTAATAAATAAGCCAATTTTATCTTGATTCATATACATACTCCTTTACAAATACCAAAGCTTTTTTCCGTCTTTTTGTACTTCTTTGATAATTCCTCCACCTAAGCATTCTTCTCCATTATAGAATACGCAAGCCTGTCCTGGCGTAACTGCTTTTACTCCTTGTGGATATTTTACTAGTACTTCCGTATCTGATAACCATTCTAGTTCTACCTCAATATCTTTTTGGCGATATCGGAATTTTGCAGTACATTTTTTTAACTTTTCTTCTCCTAAATAGTTAACTTGATCAACAATTGCTGATGTAGTAATTAAATAATCATTGTCTTCACCTAAACAGATGTATAACACATTTTTTTCTAGGTCTTTTCCAACAACGAACATTTTATCTTCCGTACCACCAATATTTAGTCCTTTTCTTTGACCTATTGTATAATTCATTAAACCAATATGTCTTCCTATTACTTCATTTGTATCAATATTGATTACATCTCCTGGTTGATTTGGAAGATAATTTTTTAAAAAGTTTTTAAAGTTTCTTTCTCCAATAAAACAAATACCTGTTGAATCTTTTTTCTTTGCTGTAATTAGATTATATTCTTCAGCAATTTTTCTTACTTCTGGTTTTATCATATCTCCAATTGGAAATAAAACATTTTTGAATTGTTCTTTTGATACTTGTGATAAAAAGTAAGTTTGATCCTTATTATCATCTTTTCCTCTTAATAATTTGCCATCTTCTAGTCTGGCATAATGGCCTGTTGCGATATAGTCTGCGCCTAGTTTTCTTGCTTCTTCTGCAAACATATCAAACTTGATGTATTTATTACACATGATATCTGGATTTGGAGTACGTCCATTTTTTAATTCATCTAAAAAATAAGTAAATACATAATTCCAATATTCCTTTACAAAATCTTTTCTATATAATTTAATACCAAGTTTATCACATACAGCCTTTGCATCATTATAATCCTCTTCTTGTGGACAAATTCCAGATTTTGTTGTTGGACCATTTAGTTCTCCATCTGCAAGTGAGTCCCAATTTCTCATAAATAATCCTATTACTTCATATCCTTGCTTTTGTAATATGATGGCTGCAACAGATGAGTCTACTCCCCCACTCATTCCAATTACTACTTTTTTCATTGTACTCCACCTCCTTTTCATACTTGGATATTATATCATATTTTTTTCATAATTACTATTTTTTTAATCTTAATGCATTTATTGTTACTGTAAGGCTACTTAGGATCATAGCCATACATGCTATCATTGGATTTATTTTTATAAATGGTATGATTCCAGTTGCGACAGGAATCATACATATATTATAGATAAATGCCCAAAATAAATTTTGTTTTATATTCTTTATTGTTTTATTACTAATATCAAATATATCTTCTATTTTTAATAAATTATTATTCATTAAAACAATATTTGCTGAGTTTGTTGCAATGTCTGTTCCCCCACTGATAGATACTCCTATATTTGCTGTTGAAAGGGATGGTGCATCATTGATACCATCTCCAACCATCATTACTTTTTTTCCTTCTTGTATTTTTTGTTTTATAAATTTTGTTTTTTTGTCTGGCGTCATTTCCCCTAGTGCATTCTCGATTCCTAACTGGTTTGCTATTTTTTCTGTTGTTATCTTATTATCACCTGATAACATTATAATTTCTATATTCTTATTTTTTAATTTTTGAATTAATTTTTTAGAACATGGTCTGACTGAATCTTTTAGTCCTACTGTTGCAATTACTTTCTTGTTTTTTACCATATATATGACACTATTTCCTTCTTGTGTCATTTTCTTTTCTTCTTCTTCATAAGAATTAATAATATCTAGTTTTTTTAATAAAGAAGAATTACAGGTGTAATAGATTGTTTGGTTATCTTTGGCTTTTATTCCATATCCTGGTAAATTTTCTATTTCCAATTCTTTATTTGGCTTAATATTGTTTTCTTTTGCAACCTTTTGAATTCCTACTGCAATAGGATGAGTACTTTGTTGTTCTATTGATACTAAAATATTTAATAATTCTTCTTTTTCCATATCACAATGGTTATTAATAACAGATAAACTTGGGCAGCCATTTGTAAGTGTCCCTGTTTTATCAAAAATAATGGTATCTATTTTATTTGCTTCTTCTAATATTTCTCCATCTTTAATTAATATTCCTTTTTTTGCCGAATTTCCTATACTTACCACTAATGCTAATGGAGTAGCAAGTCCTAGACTACAAGGGCAAGCCACTACTAATACTGTTACCATTCTTGTAATGGCTTCTGTTATAGAATTTCCAAAAATGATATTTCCTAGTAATGTAATGAAGGCAATTCCTATTACGCATGGTACAAAATATGAGCATACTTTATCTGCTATTCTTGAGATAGATGCTTTTGTATTGGTTGCTTCTACTACTAGTCTTACAATTTCTGAAATGGTTGAATCTTTTCCAATTCTTTCGGCTTCATATTCTATTACACTATCATAATTAATACTTCCAGCAATAACTTTATCCCCTATTGTTTTTCTGTTAGGAATACTTTCTCCTGTAATAAATGACTCATCAAATGAAGATTTTCCTTTGGTAATAGTACCATCTACAGATACTTTTTCTCCCGGTAATGTGATTAAGATATCTCCTACTTTTACCTCATCTAATGTTATATTAACATAGGATTCTTTCTTTTTTAAATGAGCATTGTTTGGGGTAATGGTGACTAATTCTTTTATTGCATCTTTTGTTTTATTTTTACTTTTTTCTGTTATGAATCTTCCTAATTTCATAAAATAAATCATAAAAGATGTTGATTCTAAATATAGAAGATGTACATATTCTACATTTCCTTGTATAATTCTTATTACTCCATAGGTGCTATATAAAAAACTTGTAATAAATCCTATTGTGATTAAAGTATCCATATTAGGCATTTTATGAATAATATTTTTAATACCACTTTTAATAATATTTTTACCAAATATAATATAAGGGATTGTTAAAAGCCATAAAACGATTGCATAACATATCGGATTATGCTTACTATCTAAAAATCTAGGAATTGGTATTTTTATCATATGTTGCATGGTTAATGCCATAATAAATATTTCTAATACTCCGAGTATTATGTATGGAGTTATTGAGTCTTTTTCTTCTTTTTTTATTTTTTCTTCTTCTCCCAAAGATTTAAATCCTGCTTCTTCTACAAATTTTTCTAGATCATGTATTGTTAATTTATCATCATATGTAATGCTTGCTGTTGCCATTACTAAATTCACAGAAGCACTTTTAATTCCTGCTTGTTTTTGTAAATACTTCTCCAATCCATTGGAACAAGCACTGCAACTCATTCCTTCAATTTTTAGAATTGCTTTTTTCATATTACTCTCCTAGAGACTTAAAACCTATTTCTTCTATATAGTTTTCTATTTCTTCTTTTTTTATTTTATCAAATTCGATTACTGCTTTTTTTTCTTCAAAAGATACTTCTACAGATTTTATATTTTCTTTTTTCTTTAGTGCGTTTTCTAGTCTTTTTGCACAACCATCGCAATGCATTCCATCAATTTTTAATTCTATTTTTTCCATCTCATTCACCTTTTCTTTATTATATAACAATTCCTTTTTATAATAAACTAAATTTCTATGTTTATATCTGTTTTATTCCATATTTTTTTAGGAATTACTAGTGCAGTAATTTTTGCAGTTTCTTTATTTATTTCCACTTGTAATACCTTTGATAAAGTGTTTCTTTGTAAGACATATTCTTGTTGATTTGTCGAATAGGATAACTTTTCTGATAATAGTGGCATACCTTCTTGTGTATTTGGTGGAATTAGATAAGTTGTTTCTATATTAGCAATTACTCCTAATACTTCTTTTTGATAATAACTATTTTCTTGATCTAGAGATGTTGATGTGTAACCTTCTTCAAATAAATAGTTTCCTTCTAGATATTTTAATTCTTCTAAATCATTAATATTATACTTTTTAAATTCTTCTATTGTTGTTCCTCTATATGTTACAAAAGCATCGGAAATAGATGGAAAATTTTTAATCATTTTATCCATGATATCAATATTTTTTTTAATTCTTTGTTTGTCTTTTATTGTTTGTTTTTCTCCATCCCATTTATTTCTTAATATTCCATTTATTTTTTTACAATTATCTCCTGTATAGTTTCTTATATATAAAGCATCTTTTTGAGACAGTTTTTTTAAAAAGAAATCTAATTCTTTTTCGAAAGTTGGTCTTATTGTTTTAAATGTTAAATAATTTTTTTCTAATTGTTCTATTTGTTGTAATACTCCTTCATCAAATTGTTTTTCTATTTTTGTTGTTATATTTGATTTTCCTTTTTCCATGCATTCACCCTCTATTATAATCTTAATAACTCATGACTCTTTTGTCAAATCAGAGGTATATTTTTTTAAATCTTTGGCTATTCTATTGATGGAGGGATTTTATGGATACAAATATCAATGTTTTAGATGAATTAAACAAAGGCTGTGATATGGGAATTGAAGCCATTGAAATGGTATTAAAAAAGAATAGTGAACATGAATTTCAAGATTTATTAGAGGAATTTCATGAAAAATATGTTGAACTTTCCCAGGATATTAAAGATTTATATCATGAATATACAGATGATGAGATTCATGAAGTGAATCAGGCTGAAAGACTTATGACATGGTATGGTATTATGAAAGATACTGTGTTTGATGATAGTATTTCTAAACTGGCTGATCTTATGATTAATGGTACTAATATGGGTATTATTGAAGGAAGAAAACTATTAAATCATAAAATGATGGATAAAAAAGTTCACAGTATTTGTGAAAAATATATTAAAATGCAAGAAAAGTATCTAGAAAAATTAAAGAAATTTTTATAAAAAAGGATTTAGTCCTTTTTTCTTTTTTTATCATGATATAATATGACTTAAGGAGTTTTTATGTATACGATTCAAAAAAATATTACACGTTTTTATAACCTTGGTTATTCTTATTTTTTAGATCCTAAAGAGTTAAAGAGTTTTACTTCTCAAGTCAAAAAAAAGGATTATTCTATTTTATATTCTTATCCTGATAGTGAAAAAAATATTGTATATAGAGGTTTGAAACCTGATGTTTTTTTATATGAGATTATTTGTAATTCACCACTTAGACATCAAGATATTTTAGGTGCTATGTATTCTCTTAATATCTCTAGTGATTTATTTGGTGATATTGTTATTATCAAAAACCATTATTATATTTATATCTTACCTATTGTTCAAAATTATTTTGAGAGTAATTTTTTAAAAGTTAAAAATTCATCTGTTTTTCTAAAACAGATTCCTTGTTCAACTTTGGAAAATTATCATAGGGAGTATGAAAAATTAGAACTTATTTGTTCTAGTTGTCGGGTTGATACTGTTTTATCAACTATTCTTCATACTTCAAGAAGTAGTATTAAAGAGTATATTCGAAGAAAAGATATTTTATTTAATTATGATTATTTAAAAGAGATGGATTATAAATTAAAAGATGGAGATGTTTTTAGTATTCGGAAAATTGGAAAGTATCAATTCCATGGTGTTTTAAGGATGACAAAGGCAAATCATTATGTGATAGAGTTATATCGTTATCTTTAGTTTTTCATACACAATTAAAAAATTAGTTGATTATCTTTTGAAAATAAGGTATAATTTTAGCAAAAGAGAGGTGTGTGAAATGGCAAAATTTTGTACAAATTGTGGCCAAGAAATTCCTGATGGAAATCGTGCTTGCACGAATTGTGGTACTTTAGTAGATGGAGGTAGTCCTGTTACAACAACTGTTAATGTGAATAATGTTCAAAACCCAACTAATGGTTTTGCAATTGCTGGATTTATTATTTCTTTAGTATCTTTATTTTGTTGTGGTACATTGGATTGGTTAGGTTTAATCTTTTCAATCATTGGACTTGTAAAGGCTAAAAGTCTTAATGGAAGTGGAAAAGGTCTTGCAATTGCTGGAATCATTATTTCATGTATTGGATTAATTATTCTAATTATCTTCTTTGCTATTGGAGGACTTGCAAGTATATTTGAATCTTATTCATCTGTTCCATCCGTTCGTTATTAGAATAAAAAAGCCTTCTAAAAAAGTAAGGCTTTTTCTTATTACTATTTTTTGCTTTTCACTATTATTATTTCTTTTTTTAACATTTATACATTATGAATGTCCTTATCATAAGTATCTACATTTATGGTGTCCTGGATGTGGGGCAACTAGAATGGTAAAAGCCTTACTACATTTTGATTTTTATCAGGCTTTTCGATATAATCCTCTTCTTTTTATACTTCTTGTATTAGGAGGTATTTATTTTATCTTTTTATGTTTTTATTATACTAAAAAAAAGGAACTAATTGTTCCTTCTCAAAATGCTTGGATTTTATTTGCAATCATTGTTGTTCTTTATATGATTCTTAGAAATCTTGAGCCATTTGTATATTTAATTCCAACAGAGGTTTAGCCTCTGCTTTTTTAATCATATCGAATATTTAAATCTACTAATCCATCAATTCCATCTACTTTTCCATCATCACATAATTGCCATACAGAGTATCCTCCACTATAGTTTGTATTTGCTGTGTAATGAGCTAACCATTTTGGAAAATCGATATCATACCAGACATTTTCTAAATAACTTTTAGAACTATATAGCATTCCTGTATATCCATTCTTTTTTACTTCTTTATTAAAGGCTTTAGCCATTTCTTTTAATCCATAAAAGCTTAAATCATATTCTTGAAAATATTGCCAGTTTTCCCAATCAAATACAATTTCTAAATCTACTTTATAATTTTTTATTTGTTTTATAATCCATTTTGCTTCTTTTTGAGCATCTTTTATTCCATTCGCATTGGAATAAAAATATACTCCAACAGGTATTCCAACTTCATTAAAGCCTTTTATATTTTGTTCAAATTTATCATCTATTACATAGTCTTTTCCTACACCATTTCCTCTTCCTACTCTTATATATACAAAATCAACTCCCGCATCTTTTACTTTTTGAAAATTAATATCTCCTTGCCAATGAGATACATCGATTCCATATTTTACTTTTGTTCCTTGGTATAGATTTTTTAATTCTTGAAAGTCTGTATAATCATAATTTGTATTAGAAGATGATGATTTTACTCTTTGTCTTACTGTTAGAGTAAAACTATTTTTTGAGGTATTTCCTGATGAGTCTTCTCCTATAAAAGTTAAGTCATATGTTCCTGGAGTATTCTTGTCATATTCTCCTTCGATTCTACATGTTGGATTTGGATCATAATTATCTCCACAGAATAACTCTTTTTCTAATTCTCCATCAAAGTCCGTATAAATTGTCTTGTTTTTAGATTGAAATATCACTGGTGGTGTAATATCTACTACTTCTATTTCTACTTCATAACTTACAGGATATCCTTCATCTGTTGTATACTTGAAAGGTATTGTTTGTTTTCCAAGTTTTGTGGTATCTATTTTAGGATTGGTATCCAGTTTTCCGTTAATTGTTTTTATGAGTTTACTTAATTTAACATTTGAATCATAGACAAATACTTGATTTGTACTTAATTCTACAATTTTTTCAGCATGGGCAACTTTATAATTCCAAATTAGTCTTTTTATTAAGAAGAATAATAAAGTTATTGATACGATTCCAATTATAATAAATATTATTATTTTTTTCTTTTTCATAAACTACCTCTATCATTTCTTTTATTATAATATTTCTTATAAAAAAAGAAAAGATAATAATCTTATCTTTTGTAAAGCATAATAGAGTTTAATATTACTAATAGTGTTACTCCTACATCGGCAAAAACGGCCATTATGATGGTACTATAACCAAATACTCCAAGTAATAATACAATTGCTTTTATGGTTAAGGCAAGAATAACATTTTCAATGCATTTTTTATTTGTTTTTTCTGATATTTGAAATGCTGTTTCAATTTTTGATAAATCATCATGCATAAATACAATATCACTTGCTTCTAAGGCTGCGTCTGTTCCCATTTTTCCAAGAGACGCTCCTACATCAGCCGTTGATATTACAGGAGCATCATTTACTCCGTCCCCTATAAACATTACTTTCCCTAGTTTTTGATATTCTTTTACTTTTTCCACTTTTTCATGAGGAAGTAATTCTCCATAAAATGTTTTAATTTTTAAACTTTTGGCAATACTTTCAACTGATTCTTTTTTATCACCAGATAAAATAATGATCTCTTTATCTTTTAAATTCGATAATTGATAACTATTCTCTTTTATTTCATCCCCTAAAACTATATATCCCTGGTATTTGTTCTCTATGGCTAAATAAATTGTTGTTTCTGCTTCTTTATTTTCATCAATTTTGATATTGTTCTCTTCTAAATATGTTTTGGTTCCAATTATTATCCTTTTATTATTAACAGTTCCTTCAATCCCTTTTCCAGATTCTTCTTTATAATTTTTAACTTCCAATAATTCTTTCTTGTTTGAATTTTTTATAATATCTGCAATAGGATGATTTGAATATTCTTCAAGGCTTGCCATATACTGTAGGAATTCTTCTTGATTCATTTTTGTTTGAATCCTTTTGATTACAAAGTTTCCTTTTGTAATGGTTCCTGTTTTATCTAATATGATATAATCTGTTTTAGAAATTTTTTCTAATTCTTTAGCACCTTTTATTAAAACCCCTTCTTTTGATGCTTTTCCTATTCCACAAAAATAAACTAGTGGAATGGATATTACTAATGCACATGGACAAGATGTTACCAAAAAGATGAGTGATCTATATAACCATTTTTTTATTTCTTGACCTAATATTACGGGTATTAAAGTTATTAAAATACTGATTCCTACTACTGTTGGAGTATAAATCTTAGAAAATTTATTCATAAATGTTTCTGTGTCAGATTTTTTTTCATTTGATTTTTCCATTAATTCTATTATTTTACTTGTTGTTGAAGTTTTGTCATCTGATGTTGCTTTTATTTTTAATTTACCTTGCTGATTGATACATCCACTGAATACATTACTATTCTTATCTACTTTTTTAGGGATAGACTCTCCTGTAATTTTGGAAGTATCTAAATAACTTTCTCCTTCCATTACTATTCCATCTAAAGGTATGGTATCCCCTGGTTTTATGATAAAGATATCTCCTTTTTTAGCATCTTTTAAAGGAATGATTCTTTTATCTTCTAATTCTATTGTTTCTACTTTTAAGTTCATTAAATCTAATATAGATTTTTTACTTTTAGATACTGCTAAATCAGATAAATATTCTCCTATTTGATATAGAAGAATTACCATTACCCCTTCCGTATAGCTCTTTATAATAAATGCTCCGATGGTTGCGATTATCATTAAAAAATTCTCATCAAATATTTCACCATGAATTATATTTTGAAATGATTCTATATACATTTCATAGGAAATAATAATATAGCTTGTGATTAATACTATTATCTTTATATTATCATTTGAAATCATAAATGTACTTATCATTAAAAGTAGACTTATGATTATTTTTATGAAATCACTATTGATATATTTTTTCATCTACATCACCTCTGATATATGTTCTACACCATATTTTAAGATAATTTCTATATGTTCATCTGAGATAGAATAATAAACGTTTTTGCCAATCTTTTCTGTTTTTACCAGATTTGAACTTCTTAAATTTTTTAATTGATGAGAAACTGCAGATTGTGAAATATCTAATATGTTACTTATTTCATTTACACATAATGGTTTATTTACTAATACGTCTAGTATTCTTAATCTTGTTGGATCTCCAAATATTTTATAAAATTCACTTAATCCTACTAATAATTCTTTACTATGTATTTTCATATTTGTCCTTTCTTATATGAATGATTGTTCATATATTCATATTTATTCTATCTTATTCTACTTACTGAGTCAATATTTATTCACAAAGAAAAAAGTCGATTGTAAATCGACTTTTAATTTAAAACTTTTCTTTTGATATTTTTTATGAAAACAAGACTTGATAAAAGGAAGAATCCTAGTAATTCAAGTGTTGAATTATCTATTCCTGTATTTGGAATTTTTTCATATTCTGGAAGTTCTACTGTGAAGTTAGTCTTTGCAGATCCACCATCATTAAAGATTACATTTAATGAATGTTTACCTAAACTTAATTCATTTAATAAATCTTTTGATAATCTTATGATTGTACTTCCTTCTTCTGAAATATATAAACTATTTGATATTTCAATATCATCAATTAATACAATTCCTCCATCTTCAAATAAAGAATAATCTGCATCTATTTCAAATAACGCTTCCTCCATTTGATTGATAATATATTCTTGATTTGCACCTTTTATATAGTTATATTCAATTGGTTTTGCTTCAATTTGAATTGTGTAATCTGATTCAATATTTGATATTTTTAAAATATTGTTTTCTAATTCTTGAATGGACTCTTTTCCATTTACTTTTATAGATACTAATTGATAACCATAATCTGGAAGAATTTCTATTTCTTTTGTAGAGTGATAATTTGCTTTTTCATCATCTAATTCTACATTTACTCCTTGAGATGAGGTAACTTTAAAGTTATAGATTATTTCTTTATATGTTACAACAATATCCATATCCTCATTTGATACTTGTAATTCTATTTTGTTATTATTGATTTTATTCTCTTCTCCATTTATGGTTACTTTATCAATTTCATATCCTTCATCTGGTGTAAATGTAACTGTAATAATATCATTTTCTAATACATTTTCTAATCCATCGGATATTGTACCATGTCCACCATTTACACTTGTTTTTACATTTACTTTTGAGTTTCCATAAACATTTATTTTAAATGTTTCTGTTGTATAGTTTTCTGTATCATTGTTTTCTGTATAGGTAAATTCATATTCTTTAGAACCTTTTTGAATTATTTCTTCTTTCTTTACCCATTGTCCTTTTGATAGAGAAATTGTTGATAATGAATCTCCTGCAATTCCAGATAAAGTACTTGCATTCTCTTTTGGCTTTTCTGTTTTTTTCTTATTAATTACTAATTTGTAACTTGTTGTTTTAGACGCATATTCTTCTGTTTCAGATGCCTCTGCCGTGATATCTACTGTTCCTGCTTTATGAATTGTTACTTTTCCATTTGTATCTATTGTTGCGATAGTATCATCACTTGATGTATAAGTTATCTTTCCATCTCCAATACTATGACTTAATTGATTTGTAAAGTCTTCATCTTGATATGTTTTTATAACTTCTTCTTTTTCAAAGAATAATTCTTGTACATCTTTTTCAACTATTTGGAATGTTTTATTTACTTTACCTGTATAATTACCCATTCCTTCTACAGTAATAGTTGCTGTTCCAATATTTTTATTATTTGTATAAGTAGTTTTATAATCTTTGTCTTTTTCAAGTGTTTTTCCATTGATTCTAATTACTACTTCTACTGTTCTTTCTTCTCCATTATATTTTACAGATTCTTGCTTTAATGTAATATCTTTTTCTGTAATTGGTTTTGGAGTAATTGTAAAGTTTGTTGTGAATTTTTCAAATCTATAACTACCATTTTCTACAGGAGAAATTGTTGCTGTTGCTTCTCCTACATTTATATTATTTGTATATGTAATTATATAATCTTTATTTTCTTTTAATAATTGGTTATTATTTTTTACATTTACTTTTGGAGTTATTTTTGATCCTGTATATTCTTGAGATGGTATTTCATCAATTGTTGGAGTAATATTTTCTTTCGTAATAGAATATGTTTTACTTATTTTTCCAGAATATTCTCCTATTCCTTCTACTGTAACAGTTGCTGTTCCAACTTCTTGATTATTTTGATATGTTACTTTGTAATCTTTATCTTTTTCAAGTGTTTTTCCATTTTTTGTTACAACTGGATTTGGAGTAATTTTAGAACCTGTATATTCATAAGATGTTTTTTCTAATGATACATCTTCTTCCGTTAATGTATATGGAATTGTTATTCTTAGTACTTCTCCACCTAATTCATAATCCATTCCATCTGGTCCTTTTGATGCACCACCATTTTGAAGTTCATATTCTTTTCCATTTACTATGATAGTTACATCTTCCCATGGTTCTTTCATAAGATATTTTGGATATTCCGGATTTTGTTTGAAGAACACATTATAACTATAGGTTTTTCCTTCTTCAAATTTTGTTAATGGTGTTCCATAAGTTTCAAAGAATTCTTGATCATATAGATCAGATGATGCTCCTACTAATTTGCCCTCTTCAACTAGTAACCATGTTTCATAAGTATGATAATAAACCTCTCCTGGTTCTCCATAAAATTTTGGAGCATCTCCTGCTTTTATATCAATTTTTGCATTCTTTACTTCAAATCTTTCGATATAGTTATAAACAACATTTTGAATATTTGTTGGATATGTATATTCATCAAAATTAGTTGTTATGTTATAATCTTTTCCTGTTTCTGGATCAGTATAAATTCTCTCAAATGCATACTTATTTGTATATTCATCTTCTAAGTATATTTGGATTAATGCATTTCTTTTTCCATTATCTCCATTTACTAAATAGCCACGGGTTTGATAATCTACACCCATTACTGGTTTATCATTATTTACTAATCCATCAAGTGTAACACTTGTTACTTCTGTTGTAAGTTCATTCATTGTTGCATTTTTAATTGTTATAATTTTTCTTGAAACAAACACTCTTATACTATCACGAGATCCGTTTGCTGCTGTTGCTGTAATGGTTGCCGTACCAGAGCTGTTTGCTTTAATTTTTCCATTTATTACGGTTGCTACTTTTTCATTATCTGATTTCCATGTTAATGTTTTATCTGTTGCATTTTGTGGAGTAAATTCTACGCCTACTTCTTTTTCTTCTCCATAAGTTAGACTGATTTCATCTTTCAATATATCGATTGATTCTACTTTAATATCTGGTTTCTTTGTTACTGTAACGGTTGCTGTTGCTGTTTTTCCGTTTGTTGTTGTAACTGTTATTTCTGCTGTACCTTCTGATACTCCTACAACTTTTCCATTATTTACTGTAGCAACACTCGTATTATTACTTGTCCATGTTACTGTTTTATTTGTTGCATTACTTGGTGTAATTGTTGCTTCTAAGCCTACTTCTGTTCCCTCTTCTATAGTTACGTTCGTTTTATTTAATGTAATACTTTCTGCTTCTACTGGTGGTATGTCTTTTACAGTAAGTTTTGCTGTTGCTGTTTTTCCATTTGTTGTTCTAACCGTTATTTCTGCTGTACCCTTTGCAACTGCAGTTACTTTACCATTTTCTACTGTTGCAATTTTTGTATTACTACTTGTCCATGTTAGTGTTTTATCTGTTGTATTTTCTGGTAGTATGCTTGCAACAAGTGATGTGCTATCTCCAATTACTAATTCAAGAGATGTTTTATCTAGAGAAACACTTTCTGCTTCTATTGTTTCTTCATAAGGATTTGTTACTACTATATGATATGTATAAGTAATATTTCCAAGCTTTGCAATAACATCTGCTTTTCCTGCTTTTCTAGGAATCATTTGTCCTTGTTCATTAACTTCTACAATGCTTGTATCTGTACTACTCCATATAAAATCTGTTGCAAGAAAAGGTGTTTTAGCGTTTGGCCAACCTTTGTTTTTTGTAACAGGTGTGTTATATACAAACATATTGTTGTAACTAGTTCCCTCCTTTGGAACTTCTAAATTAATGGTATCTCCAGGATTTGCTCTAGCAGATGATTCTATATCAATGTATTTTTCATCTACTTCAACTTTTGGAGTTACTTCTATTGAACCAGTTCTATCTTCTGTTCCTGTTGAATTTGTGGAAAATAATTGTACCCAATAGTTTGTTCCATTTACTTCAATATGTCCAATACCTATTGTTGTAAAATATTTTGAATAATCTTTTCCATCATATTCATATCCCATAATATTGGCACAATGGCCTGGTGAATTCATCCAACCTGTCATTACAGCTGATGGGGTAGTATATCCTACGGCAATATTTTCTCCTGCGGTACTATAAGATAACCCATCAAATATTGTAAAGGTATCTGAATCATTTGCTCTTGTATGGCTGTAATAGACTGCAATTTCTGATGCCCTTTTCATGGCTCTATTTGTTAATTCTTTATCAAGAATTAGAGCACTTTTCCCCTTTTTTGCTCTTTCTTCATTTACAATTTTATGTACTTCTTTGATATAATCAAAATTTTCAGTTCCTGAGATTGTTATTTCACCAGTTGCTGCATAAATACTTAAAGGATATGAAAATAGTGATAAAAACGTAAATATTATTGTAAATAAAATTTTACCTATTTTCTTCATACTATTCCTCACTTTCTTGACTTATTATTATATATTAGTTTTTTTGTTTTTTTCAATATTTTTCTTTGAAAATTTAATTTTTAAAGAAAAAGAAATATCAATTTGATATTTCTTCTAATGCTTTTACTAATTGATCGGGGCAGGATGTTCCTCTTCCTTTACAATCTATTCCTTTTAATTTTTCTTTTACTGTATTAATGTCTTGTCCTTCTACTAAGGCTGCAATACCTTTTAGATTTCCATTGCAACCACCGGTAAATTTAACATTATATAATTTATTATCTTCTATATCAAAATCTATTTGTACAGAACATGTTTTATTTGTTTTATATGTTTTATGCATTCTTAACCTCTTATTTTATGTATTATTTTCATTAATTTATAATGCCATGTAATTGGTAATTCAAATTCTCCAATTAATTCTTCTACATATCCATTGAATCCTCTTTTAAATTCATAAATACCATAGTCTTTTGGATGCTCATTTATATTCGCTGGAATTCCATAAAAATTATGTTTATCAAATCCATTTTCAATTCCATATTTAATTAGTTCCCATTGAATTAAGTATTGAGAATTAAATTTCATATATTCTTCATAGTTACCACTTGATAGATAAATTACTTCTGGCTTGATTAACATAAACATGGAACCTGATAATGTAATGATTTCTTTTCCTGTTTTTTCTATAATCTCTTTGGATTCTTGAATTCTTTTTTCAAATGATGCAATCTCATTTGTAAGATTCTTCTTTGCTCCATCGTTGTATTTTGCATCGCTTAGACTATCCATTTTTTCTTGTTTTTCTCTCTTCTCTTTTTCTAGGCCTTCCATGTATTTTTTCAAGTCTAATTCTGTAATAAAGTATTTTACTTCTGCTTGATCATGAAATAGTTTATACATTTCTTGAAAGTAAGATAAATCTCTTACTTTAAAATCTTTTCTTGCACCAGTTTCTATCATAATATTTTGGAAACGATCTAATTCATCATATCCTATTTCTTTTACTGTAATTCCAAATTTTTCTGTTTTTTTGATTTGATTTCTTGTATTTGGTTTCATTTCTTTTAAGATTTCTTCTTTTGTTTTACCTTTTAAATCTAGAGAAAACATCCAAATGACTTGTTCTGTTTGTTCAACTGGTACTTTTTTAAAGCCTAGGTTTTCTAACTCTTCTACTACTTTTCTATTATCTTCTCCATCTTCAACTATATTTCCATCTATATCCCTTTGTCTATAGATTAAATAGGGATCTACTCTAAAAATATAGCCTTTCTTTTCTTTGATATATTTTTTAATTTCTTCTGTAAAGAAATCTAATAATTCTTTATTATGAAAATCTAATAAATATCCTCTTGGGGAATAAAATTCATATTTATTAAAATGTCTTTTGTGGGATAGTAACATTGTTGCGGCAATCAATTTTTTATCTTCTTTTACTCCAACATAATATGTTTTCCAATTCTGTTTTTCTCTTAATTTTGATATTTTTGGAGAAGATAAAAATGTTTTTAAGGGATGTTCTTCCCAAAAGTCGGTATATTCTTTTTCTGTTATTTCTTGAAATTTCATAGCAACACCTCATCTTTTCATTTACTATTATATCATAAGTTCTTTTAGAATGACTATGAATCCCTTTTCTTATTCTTTCTTTTTCTTGTTTTTCTTTTGTTTTTCAAACATAAACCTTGCTCGATCAATTTCTTTTTCTAATGTTTTATCGACTTTATCTACAATCATATCTTTATCTAATAAAGTAATTATAAATAAGAAAATCACTATAAATAGTAAGATTAAAGATACAAATAAAATGATACTAAAATTGTCCTTTTGCTCTTTTGTGGTATCTAAATAACTGTTTGTTAAATAAGATTCATAATTTTCTTCTGTTATTGTAACTTCGTTTTCTGCAGGCACAAAATTTTTTATGTTCTTAATGGCTATTTTTTTTAATTCTTCGCTAGTAATTACTGGATATCCATATACTTTTTTAGGGGATGGTTCTACAGTTGTTCTTTCATATGTATAATCTATAATATTTTTATACTCATCATACTCGCTTTCATCTATAGCGATTAAATAAGTATGCCATTGTCCAGTTGCTTCTTTTTCAATAATAAAATGAATTCCTACATTTGATTCTTTATAATATGCAAATTTTTCTGACATTTTTGATATTGTAACATAAGTATAATCTTCTACATTTTCAACATCTGACCATGGTACAATATCTTTTTTTTCTTGAAATAATCGATAAGAGCACACAAAAAGAATGCTTATTATTACTAAATATACTAAGCACATAATCATTTTAATTGCTATTCTTTTTTCGTTTATCTTTTTCTTTTTCATTTTACTTCCTACTTCTTGAATAATAAAAAGTGGCTATTCCACTTTTTGAGGTTGTTTATTTAATTTTAACATTAATATTTCTATAAATCGATATCCATCTCTATTTTTTATATATAAATATCCAAATATAGAAAAAACAAATGCTCCTATTAAGTTTACTAGTAAGTCTTTCATAGTATCATTCAACCCAATATCCAAATATCCTCCCTCAATTACAATTATATCGTCTCCATTGTCACTATAAATTTCTGTTTTTACAATATCTTTTACTTTAATGGGTATATTTATTCCATCTGGATTTATTTTTACAGATTGAAAGCTTTCAACAATCTTATCCTTTTGCATATCTTTTTCAAGATATAGGTCTGCAGCATATTCTCCAAATTCCCAAAGTACTCCAATTGTCATGGAAAACGAAAAGGCTACTAGTGCTGCAAATGCTGGGGACATGTTAATATGAAATTGTTCATGATTCATCATATCTACAATTGAAAAACCTATTGCTGCACATAAGAAACCATTTAAGGTATGTAATATAGTATCCCAGTGTGTGAATATTCCATAAAAATTTTGGATTTCTCCTAATATTTCCGCAGAAAAAATGAATAAATATACGATTATTTCTAATGTTTCTGGAAATGTTACATGAAATCGTTTTGAAATAAAATTAGGTAATGTAAATAATATTAAAGTTAAAATACATAAGGCCACATTATTCCAGTTATGATTTAGTCCTTGACCAATCATACTGGCAATTACTAATATTCTTAATAACAAATATACAACAATATTAACTCCTTTTTTTTCTTTTATTTTTGGAGATAATTTTTTTTTATTATTTTTGTTAATATTATGATGATTTTCTTTTGCACTTTTCATCAGATTCACTACCTTATTCTTCGAATAATTTTTTAATATTTTCTTTTGGAACTTGCATTTTCATACTTTGTTCTACTTTAAATACGTATTTATTTGTATCTTCTTTATATTCTTCTCCATCAATACACCATGATGTTTTTGGTTTATCTAAGAATTCTATTTCAAATTGATTTGTTTGATAATATGTTATTTCTGGTATTTCTTTTACATCTAGGGAATCTACTTTAGCAAGTAATTTTAATAGTTCTTTTTTGTTTTTTGGATTTGCAAGTGCAACTTCAAACATCTTATCGTCTAATTTTACATCATAGTATACATCTGGTTGGCCTGCTATTCTTGAAGAGTTTGATATGAATATAAATGAATAAGTTCCTTCATATTCTTTTCCATCTACTTTAAATCTTATGTTATAGTGATGTAGTTTATTCCATATTTGTTTTGCACCATATATTAAATAGGCTATTTTTCCATATTTTTCTTTTAGATATCGCGGAGTAGAATATGCCATGTCAATATAATCACCTAAACATGCTACATATACAAAAGGAGTTTCATTAATGTAACATACATCTACTTTTTTTGCTTTCCCTTTCAAAATTTTTTCTAAATTTTCATATATATTTTGATTTAGTCCATACATGTTTCCAACATCATTTGTACTTCCCATAGGGAGTGGTGCAATTGTTAATTTCTTATTCCTTTGTAGATTTCCCGTTACTATTTCATTTAATGTTCCATCTCCTCCGGCGCTAATTACTAAATCTACTCTAGAATCTAGTCCTTGAATAATTTTTTCTGCATCATGTTTTGCTTTTGTAAAAATAATGTCTGTATCATATCCGTAATTTCTTAAAATGTCATAAAACTCTTGATATGTCGTAATTTTCTTTTTTTTGCCGCTTTCTGGATTCATGATGATTACACATTTTTTCATGAGATCATCTCCCCTTTTTCAAGTTTTATTTTACACTATAATGTTATTCTTGTCTATTATCTGTTTTTAAGTTTTTTAAAGAAAAAAAGAATGATTTTCTCATTCTTTTTCTAAACTATAAAAAGTGAATCCCCCTAATCTATCATCAGGATCTTGGCACTGTTCTTTCCATATTAAATCAATATTTGTCCATCCATTATTATTTTCATTTAATGGATCTAGTGTATATGTTTTTTCTTTTGATTCATTTTTATAATCATACATTACAATAGCATGATTCCATCTTTCTGTTGCAAATTTACCATTTTGCATTGTACCATATACAATTTTTCCTTGTTTTAACTCTCCAATTAATTCTTCTTTTGAATTAATACCTTTCCATTTTACATGATAATGATCTGATGCATATATAATTCCTAATCCACTTGTTCCTGAATATTTTTTATTGAATTGATCGGTATTATTATATAAATAATCCCCTATTTCTGTAGGTAAAATCTCTCTATTCAATATTGATGTAAAAGCCATAGCCATACTTGTTGGAGAACATCCTGTTGATCCAAATGTTTTTTTACCATATTTTTTGTTAGTCCATCTAGAATCCTTTTGTTTATAATAAACTGGAATTTGCTGTGTTCTTATATATTCTCCCGTTTCCGAATCTAGATATATTCTATAATTATTTTTATTTATAACTCCGTATTGTTTTGTATAATTATTTTCATCAAAATAATAGTTTTTATCGTCTATTTGAATAATTCCTTTTTCTAAGAATTTACCATGAATAAAAAATTCTTTTTCTTCACAGTTTACTAGTCCTTCTCCGGTTAATACTTCTCCATCTTCTTTTTGGTACCACGCACCTTCAGTTGAACCTTGTAATCCTTTTTTTAGGGCACCATTTACTCGACTATAGAAATAGATTTTATCATTTTTTTCAATGAATCCAGTTTGCATGATTCCTTGATCATTAAAATAATAGTTTTTGCCGTCTATTTGTTGCTCTTTTGTAACTACTTCTCCTTCTTCATTCTGATACCATTTTCCTTCTTCTGCACCTTGCCATCCATGTTTTAAGGCTCCATTTACCCGGCTATAGAAATAGATTTTTCCATTTTCCGTTATAAATCCTTTTTGTAAGAATCCATTTTCATTAAAATAATAGTTTTTACCATCTATTTCAGTTTTTCCTACTACTAATGCTCCTTCTTCATCTTGATACCATTGTCCTTCATCTGCACCTTGCCAGCCATGTTTTAAGGCTCCATTAACTCGACTATAGAAATAGATTTTTCCATTTTCTGGAATAAAACCTTTTTGCAAAAATCCATTTTCATTAAAATAATAGTTTTTACCATCTATTTCAGTTTTTCCTACTACTAGTGCTCCTTCCTCATCTTGATACCATTGTCCTTCTTCTGCACCTTGCCATCCATGTTTTAGTTTTCCATTAACTCGACTATAGAAATAGATTTTTTCATTTTCCGGAATAAACCCTGTTTGCATGATTCCATCTTCATTAAAATAATAATAGTCTCCATCAATTTCATATTTTCCTATTGCATATGTGTTTTCTTCTAATTCATATTTAATATTTTCTTCTGTTTTAATCCATCCTTCTGCATAAACTGATGGTATTCCTAAGAATAATAATGTTATCAAAATAAAGTGTTTTTTCATTACGTTCTATCCTTTCTACTCTAGCCTATTATTATTATATCATTTATTTTTTTTTATAAAAGACTAAATTCATTATAAGAAACAAAAAAAGGGTTTTAACCCTTTTTACATATAGAAATAACTCATGTCTACATTTCCATTAATACCTGGAATGCTTCCTTCACTTGTATATTGCCATCCTTCATATGCTCCTTGATAGGTCAATACATCATTCCATTGTGCAACCCATGTTGCATATTGTTGAACATCTTCTGGAAATCTTGTTTCAATATAATTCTTTGATGCATATACTCTTGTTTTAATACATAGATTTTTTTCGGTATTGTCTACAAAAGTATTTATCATATCTCTGTAAGTTTCTTTTCCTATTCCGTAACTATTTTCTCCTGTAGATTTTATTTCCCAATCTTCTAGATCATAGTAAATTCCAAATATATTTTTGGCAATATGAACATCATTATTTTTAATTGTATTTACTACAAAGTTTGACTCTTTTAGTGCTTCATTTCCGTTTTCGGCATAACTAAAGATATATACAGAATAAGGAATTCCTACTCTATCTAATTCATTTTTGTTTCTAATAAAGTATTTGTCTACATATCCAATTCCATAACCAAGTCTTAATATTACTGCATCTACTTGTCCAGATGCTTTTACCATATCCCAATCAATCTTTCCTTGCCATGCAGATACATCAATTACTCTTATTTGTCTTACAAATTTTTCAAACTCTCCTGTTATTGCATTAAATTGCCAAAATCTTTCTGCCATATATTGAATTCCTTTTGCTGTAGTACCATCAGGATTTTTATAATATTTCTTTCCATCTATTTCTGTAAAACCTTCTAATAATCCAGTGTTGTCATCAAATTTGTATTCTCTTCCATCAATTGTTTGAAGTCCTTTTACTAATGATCCTTCCTCTGTTTGATACCAATATCCATCTGCTGCACTTTGCCATCCATGTTTTAATTTTCCGTTTACTCGACTATAAAAATATCTATTTCCATCTTTTTCTACAAAACCTTTTTGCATAATTCCTTCATCATTGAAATAGTATTCATCATTATCGATTATTTGTTTTCCTATTACTAGTGCTCCATCTTTATCTTGATACCATTGTCCTTCGGCTGCTCCTTGCCATCCATATTTTAAGGCTCCTGTTACCTTACTATAAAAATAGATTTTTTCATTTTCTTTTATAAATCCTGTTTTTAGAAATCCATCATCATCAAAATAATAATGATTTGATTCCATTGTAATTTTACCAGTTAATAAAGATCCATCTTCTAGTTGATACCATTTTTTACCGTTTTCTTCATGCCATCCTTCTTTTATAATTCCTGTTTCTTTATCATAATAATACTTTTTATCTTCTTTTGTGACAAAGCCTTTTTCTAAGAATCCTTTTTCATTAAAACAATATTTTTCATTATCAATTGTTTGATTTCCTATTAAGAGTACTCCTTCATTATCTTGATACCATTGTCCTTCGGCTGCTCCTTGCCATCCATATTTTAAGGCTCCATTTACTCTACTATAAAAATAGATTTTTTCGTTTTCTGTTATAAAACCTTTTTGTAAGAAACCATTTTCATTAAAGTAATATTTGTTACCATCTATTTCTGTTTTTCCTATGGCAAGGGATCCATCTTCTAATTGATACCATTGTCCTTCTACTGCTCCTTGCCATCCATATTTTAAGGCTCCATTTACTCTACTATAAAAATAGATTTTGTTATTTTCCGTTATAAATCCTTTTTCTAAGAATCCATTTTCATTAAAATAATAATAATTGCCATCTATTTCTGTTTTTCCTATGGCAAGGGATCCATCTTCTAATTGGTACCATTGTCCTTCTGCAGCACCCTGCCATCCATGTTTTAAAGCACCTGTTACTCTACTATAAAAATAGATTTTATCATTTTCTCTTATAAATCCTGTTTGTTGTACTCCATCTTCATTAAAATAATAAATATTATCTTCTATTGTTGTTCTTCCTGTCGCAATAGATCCATCTTCTTGACAGTATATAACATAATCTTCTATATTCGTCCATCCAGATAGTGTAGGATTTGTTCCATTCAAATAGTATTTTTTCCCATTTATCTCTTTTATTCCTTGATAATAGGTTCCATCCTCTTCAATAAAATAATACTTTCCTTCTTTTTCTATTAATCCTTCTTCTGCATATACTGGGAAAACTCCAAATATAAAGAATAGGATTAAAAACAACCATTTTTTTTGCATTTTACCAACTCTCCTATATCATGAATATCGTTATTATTATACCAAATCTATTACTATTATTCTACTTTCTTTTTTGTTTTATTACATCTTTATTATTTTCTTATTATTTTAGCAATATTATTTATAATTTTCCATCTTTTGCTATTCTTCATAGAGTCTAGTTCATGTTCTCTTTCTACTAGTTCTAATTTTAAATTTGTAATTTCTCTATTTAAGTCATCTATTTTTCTTCTTCTTTGATCAAGCTCATAGGCTGTTTGCCATGAACTTTCTTTTATTCTTTTTTCAACGTTATATCGGTCTATTGGTTTTTTTGGAGATTGGTAAAGATTTGGATGTGTTATTTTTAAATGATCTATTTCTGTTTGTTTGTATAGTAGTTTGTTTTTTATTTTTTGAAACATTTCTTGTCCTTTTTTAGAATTAACAATTACAACAGATACTCCGTTATTATCAAACATTTCTTCTGCTTCTTCTTTAATTCCCCAATAATCACCTAAAATAAGATCTGCTGGGTTGTTTTCTTTATACTTACATTCGTAACAGCTTTCTCTTAATATTACATTGCTAATATATAAAGATAGTAATTTGTCATTATTAAATTCATTTGTATATTTATCATATTTCACATGTGATTGTTGCCAACCACGTTCTTTCGTTCTATATTGTAATAATTCTACGTTTTCTTTTTTACAGTATTCCTCTACTAACGCATCGTTTAATACTCCATGACAGATGACAGATACATAAACTATATTTTTATATTTTCCAATTAGTTTTTTCATGGCTCCTACTTGACATGGAGTTCCACTAAATAATATTTTTTTATTTGATTTGCAATCTTTTTCTATTAATCCTAATATGTCATCTAATTTACTATAGGAATATTTACTGCCTCTTATTTTTTGTAAATCTTTTTTATTGTTTACTCTAATATGAGATGTTTTGCCATGAATCCGTTGGGCTCCATACACAACACCTTTTTCTTTTAAAATTTCTTCTGCAATGGCAGTAAACACTCCACCTGATGTACTTTCTTTTTGAATATTTATATCCTTATTTTTAGCCGCATAACTTACACTTTGAAAATTCTCTTTTTTCTCTGGATTCAAAATGGGGCATATCTTTAAACATTTTCCACAATTAATGCATTTATTTGTATCTCTTTGATTATAAGTAAAGTGTAGTTCTGTCTCCACTTGTTTTATGGCATCTTGTGGACACACTTTTTTACATAGATTGCAATTAATACATTCAGTTGATTTACATATTGCTTTTTTTTCTTGTTCTTCTAACTTTTCTATGACTTTTTCAAAGATATGAGATGTGTCTATTTTGATGTTAATCATTTCTTTTTTTAATTTTTCTATGATTTTTTCTCTGCTTTTTTCTATATATTGATATTTTTCAATTAGATTAGTACTTGTTAGTTCATCTTTGTTAATTACATAATTTTGATAATCACCAAATAAGTCTTTGGCAATTCCTTTTGATTTTACAGAATATCCTATTACTAGTGTGGGAACTGCTGTTGAATAGCCAGCAATTGATGCATGAGTTCTTGCAACTATAGCAAATGAACTTTTTGAAATGATATACTTTAATTCTTCACAATCATAGTTTCCTTCTTCTAAATATACTCTTTCTTCCTCTAAAAAATCATGATTAATTCTTGATAGAATTTCCATATCACTACAATCTTCTGTTGTTACATGAGGAAGAAGACAAATAGAATATTTTGTTTCTTTTAAAATATATTTTATAAATTCTATAATGGCTTGATATTGGTTTTCATTTTTTATTGTCAAAGGAGATAAGTTTATAATCATATATTTTCTATTATTATACCATTCGTTTAATTCTACTTCTTTCATTTTTAGGGAAAATGCAGGATCTCTTTCAAATATAATTTTATCTTGATCTACATAATCTTTAATGGCTTCTAATGTTAGGCTTTCTCTAATTACTAATACATCAAAATTATTTAGATTATTAATCAAATCATGATCCGTTATTTTTTCAAATAAAGATGCTCCCCATAATACTGTTTTTTTCCCTAAATCATGACTTTTTTTATCTAGTGCATATAACCAATTACATGGTGGATAACAATAACTATCTCCTCCAATAGAAATACAAATATCTGATTTTTCCATTTGATCTACAACATCTTTTTGGTATAAAAGTTCATAATTATTATAATCAAATGGCATTCCTCTATATTTTTCTTCTAAGGCTTTTTCTTCTTCGGTTAAATTATTTTTTCTATTTTGATTGATATATTTTACTTTGTCACTATAAAAATGTTTATTATATTCTAAATCATAAGTGGCTATTGTTAAATCATTCTGTTTTAAATCAATTTGATTTATTGTTGAATTAACAATTGCTTCTACTCCCCTGTTTTTATATGTTCCTGTTCCATACAAAAGAATTTTTCTTTTCATATACCTACACCGCCCTCGTATATTATCTATTAACATTATATCAAATTTCTTTTAAAATACAAAAAAAAGATACTTTTTCAGTATCTTATTTTCGAAATGGTTTTGTTATAATTCTTGCTATGCATTTAAAAATGAAGGTAAAGAAAGATGGAATACATCTTAAGAAATATTTCATTGTGAATATAAATTCTTGAGACATCCTCTTAAATCCCCTTGAAAATTCAATAAAATTCTTACCTTCTTTATATGCACCTATTCGATATAGGAAATTGGTTGCGTGTCGATAGAACTTAGGAAATCTTACTTTTTTAGCAGTTGGCCATACTCCTAAATTTCTTTCATAATAGTCATTTGTATATTTAAAGTATAAATCATTGAATGCTTCTAAGGCTAGTTCATAGGTTGTTCTATTTAATTTTGGTTCAGTTGTATTATCTTCTTTTAATAACTCCTGGAATATTCTATCAAATTTCTTTGCCATTAAGTCTAGAGTAAATCCTTCTATAATTCTTTTACGACAATTCTTCTTTATTTCATCTAGATTGTTCATTACTCTAATGGTTTCATTCACATATTCTTCTATTTCTCTTTCATATATTTCTGGAGTTGGATTCTCATTAAAATGAACTAATCCTCCTACTTCTTTATTAATTAATTCTGCTTGTCCTCCAGCATCGGTTGAGATAACAGGAACTCCCATTGAAAGAGATTCATATGATGTTAGGGCAAGTCCTTCGAATGATGAACAATTTAGTGTTGCATCACTAATTGCATATATTTCTTCTGTTTTTTTAATCATTCCGAGTAATTTAAAGTTATCATCTACATTTGCTTTTACTTTTGGCATTAGTGGACCATCTCCTGCCACTACCCAAAAGATACTAGGGTCTTTTCTTGATACTCTTTTTGCAATTTCAACAAACATTTCGGGACGTTTCTGATCACTCAAACGACAGATAAAAGAAATAATTTTTTTATCTTTTGGAATGTCATATTTTTCTTTCAAACTTTCTTTATCATATTTTTCCGGATCAAATTTTTTCTCATCTGTTCCAATATAGATTGTTTCTGCATTTTTAATTCCAAAATCTTCTTTTAATTCTCTTAGTGTTGAATTATTACAGCAATATGTTCTAGATAAATATTCTGTTACATCTCTTGAGCATCTTGCGAAACCTTTTCTTTCATCAAATATATCAACACAATGAATGTAATCTAGGAATGGAATATTTGGATATTTTGTTTTTAAAAATGGAGTCATGTAATAGCCATACTCACTATTACTTATAAATACAATATCTACTTTTCTTGATGATATCATATAATCCGTAAAGGATAAATAATCAATTCTATCTAAGAATGATGACATATCATAAACATCAGCGTATTTTTCAAATTCAGAACGAATTGGATTATTACTTGGTGTAGTGGTTAAAATGATTGCTCTATACTTATCTTGTGGTAATCTTTTGATTAAATCTAAGTTAAAGAAATCAGCACCTCCTACGACCATCCATGGGAAGATATATAAAATGGTTGTTCTTTTATCTTTCTTATAATCAGGAAGAACCATTTCATATTCTTTTTGCATTGCATAGGTATCTCCATAACGCGGAAATTGGATTGCTTCTAACTTATTATCTGGAATTTCTTTTGCTGTTTCTTTTACGTATTTCATTGCTGCTTTATCATTCTTTTTTGCTTTAGAGAATTCTCCTGTATTTGTTTGTCTATACCAAAATAATGGAGCACTTACTCGGATTGGTTTTTTACCTGCTCGAATTAGCTTTAACCATAAATTCCAGTCTTCGTACATGGCTTTTTCTTTAATTCCAAATCCACCTACTTCAATTAAGTCTTCTTTTCTTACCATGGCACTTATAGTTAATAAATTTTCTTCTTTTTCATGTTCTACGGTAAAGTATCTTTCCCATAAGAATTCTCTTTCTCCAAAGTTTACTGTTGTTGTGTAGGCAAAAGATCCTTCTGGGTGAGTTTCTAATGTCCAATAAAGACACTCTAACATTGTTTTGTCAATCACATCATCACTATCTAAGAAGAATACATATTTTGTTGAAGGAGATGCCTTTTCTATTGCATAATCTCTTGCGATGGCTGGCCCTCCATTTTTAATACTATAAGCTTTGATTCTTGAATCTTTTTTCTCAATTTCTTTTAGTTTTTGAATAGATTCTTTTTCTTTAGATCCATCATCTACAATAATCCATTCAAAATAAGGATAGGTCTGATTTACTATAGAATTATAGGTTTCTTCTATGGTATTGCCACTATTATAATATGGAGAAATAATGGTAATTAGAGGTTTATTTTGATTCGTATATTCTCCATAGTTTTGTATTTTTTTTCCTGGGTAATTTTTATAATCCATTTGATTACCTCACTTTCTTTTCATTATTATAACAAATATTATCATTTTTGACAAAAAAAGAGTTTTACAACTCTTCTACAAAAGTTCTTTCTAACTTTTTAAATATCATATATCCAACCACTAATATGATAATGCTTAATACAATCCATATTCCTAACCAATACATATCTGGCATTTTGTGATAATACAGAATTGCTCGATAAGATTCTACTAATACGGCCATTGGATTTATATGCATAACCCACTGAAATTTTTCAGGTAACATAGATGATAAGTAAACAACTGGTGTTGCATAGAAACCTAAGGTCATCGCAACTTGTACGAAGTGTGCAACATCATTTACAAAAACTGTTACTGCAGATAAGATTAAATTAATTCCTAATGTTAAAATAAATTGTACAAATACTAATACAGGAAAAAGTAAGAAGTGAATTGAGAATCCTACTCCACTAAATAGAATGAATCCAAACATAATTAAACATGTTATTAAAAAGTTTACTAATTGAGATGTTGTAACAGATAATGGAATGATTTCTCTTGGAAAATATACTTTCTTTAAAATATTACCATTTATTGTTACAGAACTTGTTCCTGTTTGAACAGCTGTTGTGAAAAAATTCCATGGAATTAAGGCTACAATCATAAAAATTGTATAGTTTTCTACATCTACTCTTAAGATATATGGAAAAACAAAGGCGTATACAGCAAGCATTAATAATGGATTTAAGAATGTCCATAAAACACCTAACCAAGATCCTTTATATTTTCCTCTAATTTCTTTTTTAATGTTTGTTTTTAATAGTTCACGATAATTGTATAATTCTTTAAATACATTCATGTTATCACCCGCAAACCTTTATATATTCTTGTAGTACTTTGTTGGTCTCTCCATCCATTCGGATTTCTCCGTTGTATAACCAAACAGCTCTATCACAAAACTTTTTAACTTTATCTGTATCATGAGTTACTATTACAATTGTTTTTCCTGCTTTTTTTAATTCCATTAATTTTGCAAAACATTTATCTTGAAAGTGTTTATCTCCTACTGCTAAAATTTCATCAATTAATAAGATTTCTGCTTGTACATTGATTGCAACAGAAAAAGCAAGTCTCATATACATTCCAGATGAATAAGTTCTTACTGGATTATCAATAAAATCTTTTAACTCAGAAAACTCTATAATTTCATCTATTTTCTCATCAATTTCTTGTCTTGTTAATCCAAATATTGACGCATTAAAATAAATATTTTCTCTTCCTGTAAAATCTTCGTGAAATCCTGCTCCTAATTCTAGAAGTGATGTTAATTTTCCATTTGTTGTGATTCTTCCTTTATTTGGGTAAATAATTCTTGTCATTAATTTTAATAATGTTGATTTACCACTTCCGTTTGTTCCAATAAGAGCAACGCTTTCTCCTTTTTTTATTTCTAAGTTAATATCTTTTAATACATGTAATATGTCGTTTTTATTTTTATTTTTTTTGGAAAAAAATAATAATTTTTCTTTTAAAGTATGTGCTTTATCATAATATAATTTAAAATCTTTTGACACATGTGTTGCTTTAATTGCTACATCTTTTTCCACACCCATACCTCTTTCCGATTTCTCTAAAACCTACATTTAATTATACCAGTATTTTTTTTAGTTGTAAAATAAAACAACTATTTCAGTTGTTTTATTATTTTAATGATAAATATATTTCATTAATATTTCTGTTAATTTTGCATATCCTAAGTCATTTGGATGTAAGCCATCTTTTGTATAGGCAACATCAAGAGAGCCTTCATCGTTTGCTAGTGCAGAAAAGGCATCAATATAGATAATATTTTTTGATTCTGCACAATATTTTTCAAGTTTTTTATTAATACTTTGAATCTCGTCATTATGTCTATCATTTGCTCCTGGTAAATCGTTATTAACAGGATAGATTGAAATAATATATATCTCACTTTTTTTTCTATGTTTTTGAATACTTTCTGCTATTTTTACAATATTTTCATATACTTCTTGATTTAATTCTTCACTATCTTCATATTTTAAATCATTTGTTCCAATTTGAATAAATACTTTTGTTGGATTATAACGATATACTCTTTCTTCTAGATTTTCTAAAATATCAGTTGTTTTATTTCCAGCAATTCCACTATTTACAATTGGTAGATCATCAAATATTTTATCAATTGGATACCAATCAAAAATAGAATCTCCTAAAAATACAATATTCTCATATTTGTTAATATCTTCTGTTTTACTTATAATATGGTTTTTTTCATCAGCAATTATATTCATTGTTTTATATGACAAAAAAGCAATGATGAATAATAGTATGATAAAATATTTCTTTTTCATTTTCCTTCGCCTACACTTTTTCCACAGTTCTTTGTTAATTACGATACTATTATATAATTATTTCTTTCGTTGTGAAAGAATTATTTGTCAATTTTTTGTATGAAAATGACAAGTTATAGTAAAGAGTTGTTTTCTTTACACTTTTTGTCTTTTTTTATTATGTTCTTTTACTCTCTTTTTTATACTTACATATATCATTGAAAGAATAAATGATGTTACTACAACCCATATATAAATTCCTAGCATTAACCCTATTTCTTTTATTCCACTTGTCTTAATAATAATTGGTTTTAATATTCTTGTTGTACTATCCAAGATTAAGATATGAATTAAGTATACATAGAAAACACAATAAGTACATTTATTAATCCAGGCTTGACACTTTATTTTTGGATAATGATTTTTAAATAATAAAAATATTGTTATTGATGGAAATACTACTAATGGAGATAAAGAATTTAGTAAAGTATCAATTACTGCTTCTTCACTTAACCATATGGTAAATACGGGAAGTAATATAATGGATATAATACTTAGTAAAATGTGATATTTTTTTATTTTTACTTCATATTTATATAAATAATATCCCATGAATAAATAGTTCATATAAATCATTAAATCTGGAAAAATAAATTGTTTTAATAACATGTGTTTTAATTTTTCTGTTACAACACTTCCAAAGAATGTCATGTTTCCAAATAAGAATAATACAATAATTAAAGTTTCTAATTCTTTTTTTGATAAATTATCTACTAGTTTTTTCATAAATGGAATCAATAAATATATCATGATAATTACAGGCAAATACCATAAATGATGTTTTACATAACTTGATGTTATCCATTCCATTGCAATGAAAGGTGTTGTTGAAACATGATTTATTTTTATATCATATAGTAAATAGATAATTGAAAAAAGAAAATAAGCAATAACTAATTTTATAATTCTTTTTTTAAAATATATTATATAGTTTTTTTCTTCTTTTTTAGAAAGCATTAAGGCTCCTGATAACATAAAGAAGATTGGTACTCCCATTCTTGTAAAAGAATCTAAAATGGTATATAGTGTATAATAATTTTTACTAATTGGAAAATACTTATATCGAAATGTTAATAATACATGTAATAGAATAATACTTAGTATTGCAAATATTCTTAATCCATCTAGATAATCTAATCTTTTTTTCATTTTATTCTCCTTGTTTATTTTACATGATAATACTTACAATATAGTTTTGTTAAAAACTTATTCTTTTCAATTGTTCTACGTAAGAATCCTCTATTCTCATAATATTTATTATTTTTATAATCTGGTACTTCTTTTTCTAAATATTGGAATGCTTCCTCAATAAACTCCATTCCTATCTTTTTATTTTCTTGTACTCTTTGTTGAATCGTATAATTTGTAATCATTCTAACTGTTAATTTATCGATTTTTTCTTGTAAGTATTTTTTCCCTTTTGTATAGTTTCTAATTTTATCTATTATTTTTAATATATCAAAACATCTTCTATCTCTTATCGTTGTTTCACTATTTGTATGAATTACGTAATAGTTTAGGCATTCATTAATTTTCCCAATTGTTTTTGCTTTATCAAGTGCTTCGATAACAAATGGAGCATCTTCATATTTTAAGTTTTCTACAAATCGAATCTTGTTATCAATTAGTAATTCTCTCTTATATATTTTTGCCCAAGGGGATAGAAATTCATTTATAATATCTGGGTTTTCTTGTAAAGAAGAATTTTCAAAATTTGCATTATGAATCTCTTCTATTTCTCCATTATCATATTTTTTATAAAAGTCACATATTACAATATCTAATTTATCTTTTTCTGCTTTTTCATATAGAAGTTCACAGGCATTTTTTTCTAAATAGTCGTCACTATCTAAAAACATAATATATTTACCAGTTGATTTTAATATACCAAAGTTTCTTGTTTTACCGATTCCTTGATTGCTGTTTTTATAGTATTTAATACGATTATCTTTATATTCTTTTATAATCTTTTCTGTGTGATCTGTTGATCCATCATTTACTACTATAATTTCTAATTCTTTTTTTGTTTGATTTATTACAGAATCAAGGCACTTGTTTATATACTTTTCGGCATTATATGAAGGAATTATGATACTGATATCTGCCATAGAATCACCTCATCTTTACTCATCATTATAAACTATTTCTCTTCTACAATCAAATAAGAAAGCATTCTACACTTTCTTATTCATTTTTTTATACTTTTCTATAACATTTTGATACAATTCTGGAAACTGTTTTGATTCTTCTTTTAACGCTTTTTCATAAAGATTTATTTCTTCTTCGTCTACTTCTTTTACTCTTTCATATATTAGAATTTGATAACTGTTATTCATATTGAATATTTTTTTTATTTGAAATTTTTCTTCTTCTATTAATTTTTCAAATACTTCTTCATATTTATATTCTATAGACATTCTTTCAAATGGAGTTGTTGTAATAATGTATTTTGAGGTGAATAGTTCTGTTGGGAAAGGATGAACTCCTATGATAGCAGATCCATATGGTAAATATTTTGAAATAGTTTTATCTGGAAGAAATATATTTCTTAATTTATCAGGATTATACTGATCTGTATGAGTAATCATATAGGCTGTGTTTTGTTCATTTAAATTGTTTTTTAACCAGGTTGCAGCCTCTTTTAATTCTTCATAATCTTCTTGATAAGGTATTTTTAGATTTACCTCTGTGAAGAATAGATTATTTTTATCCATAAATCCATTCATAAAATTAAAAATCATAATTATTATGATAAGACTTGTTAAATACTGTTTTCTTGGAAATTCTTGACAATAATACAAGGTAATCCATGTAAAAAACGTATATGCAGTAACATTCATAAGAGAGTGATGATATCCCATGGCTTGTATTCTATTAAATAAAATAATAATGAATAGTGTTTGAAGTATGAATAACCCTGTTTTTTCTCGGTATTCTTTTTTGAATAATCCAATTATTATTCCCATTCCAATTAGAATACACTGAGAAATTCCTAATATTTTTATTTGATGAATAATCTCATCCAATACTCCTCCATTTTTATAATAGATATAGTGTCCTTGAAAATCACTTTCTATGATGTTTTTCATTAAAGGATGAAGAGTAATAATAAATAATATTATGCATATTCCAATATATATACTAGCATTTTTTAAGATCTTTAATAAATCTTTTTTATTTGTTCTATTCTTATATAATACTTGTAATCCATAAATCATATAGTAAGTTAAAATCCAATAAATATACCATCTTCTACTAATAAACAAAAGATAGGTGTTGATAAAGATTCCTAGTAATCTTCCTATTTCTATTTTTTTAAAATCATAGTGATTTGTTAGGGTTAAAATCATAAAAATAAAGAATAGTCCAAAGAAATCTGGTTGTCCATATATAGATGTTGCATGTAATAATGGTAATAAGATGAACGTCAATAAACTAAGTCCAAATAATGATTCTTTATTCTTTTGTAGTAATGTTTTTAAAAATAAAGAGATGGAAAATACAATATAAGGAATTGTTGTTAGAACATAACTTGCTATATAACTGTTTTCTGTTTTATTTGTAAATTGAAATATCACTTGAGGAATAAATGATAAAAAGTTTCCATAACTTGCAGAATATGTACTGTTTAAAAAATAATAAATGCCTGATTGCAATCCTTGTTGAAAACGTTCCATTGTCGTTAATTGGATATTGTAGTAACAAGAGTAATCCCAATAATAGATAAACTTTCTTGTAAGGAGACTTATAAAGTAAAATAGAAAACATAATAAAATAGATATTAAAATTGCATGTTTTTCTTTTTTGGTAAAATCTATTTTTAATATTCTTTTTGTTTCTTTTAGAATATTAATGAATAATATATTTACCATTATACTTATAAACAGAAAAATTAGGGAATTTATATTCCCTAATGAAATGATTAATAATCCAATTGTGAATACTAATTCTATAATTAAGAATTTTTTATTATTTTCAAAAAGATTTTTTATTTCTTTCATTCTTTTTCCTCTAAATTCTCGGCAATAATAAATCTTGGCCTTTGTTTTGTTTCACTATACATTTTTCCAACATATTCTCCTATGATTCCTATTGATATCATTTGTAATCCTCCAATAAACCAAATAGAAATTGATAAGAATGTCCATCCACTTACAGTGTTTCCTGTTAAGAAACGGATAAGAGAATAAATCATGATTGCAATACTTACAAATAAAATTACAAATCCTAATGTACAGATTAATCTTAATGGTTTTACACTAAATGAAGTAATTCCATCCCAAGCAAAATTTAACATCTTTTTTAATGGGTATTTTGATTCTCCCGCAAATCTTTCATTTCTTTCATAATAAACAATATCTGATTTAAATCCTACTAATGGGAACATTCCTCTTAAAAATAGATTTACTTCTTTAAAGTTTTCAAATTCATCTAATACTCTTTTTGATGTTAATCGATAATCTGCATGATTATATACACAGTCTACTCCTAAAACTTTCATAAATTTATAGAAGCCTTCTGCCGTTACTCTTTTAAAGAAAGTATCTTTTTTTCTTGCACTTCTTACTCCGTATACAATATCCTTACCCTCTTTATATTTTTCAATCATTTCATCCATAGCATTGATATCATCCTGTAAGTCTGCATCCATTGATATTACAATATCTGCATATTTTTTAGCAGTCATTAAACCACCAAGTAATGCATTTTGATGTCCTCTATTTCTTGATAAAGTAATTCCTGTAAATAATTTTTCTTTTTGATGAATTTCTTGGATAATATCCCAAGTTTTATCTTTTGATCCATCATTTACATACATTACTTTACTTTTTGGAGAAATCTTTTTTGTCTTTATTAGTTTCTCCATCTTTGCTTTTAATTGTCTTGTTGTTTCTTCTAATACTTCTTCTTCATTGTAGCATGGAACTACTACGTATAATATTGGTTCTTTTTTCATATTATTCACTCCTAAAGTCATTATATCAAACTTTTCTTTTATTTGACAAATTTCCCCTTTATTCTTCCGTTTCTTCTAGTATCCAAAGTAATAATTCAGATGCTGACCAGGTATGAAGTGGTGATATTTTTCCAATTTGCATTTCTGTATCTAATCCTTCATAGTTATCATATTTTGCTTGTGAGGCATTAATCTCCCATGATAATGGATAAAGTGATTGATTCATTGTAATCTTACCAAATCCTAGTTTATGTCTTGTGGCATAAGATAAGTAAGGATACTCAAGAGATTCTATTGCATCTTTATCTTTTACTTCGTAATCACTCCACCATGCCATATTGGTATATCCATCTTCTGCTACCGAATCAATATCAAAGTGAAAGTCTTTTCCTACTGATTCAATTCCTAATTTGTACCATAGATTTTGATATAAGTACATATCGCCAAAATCAGTTTTTCCTTTTATATAATATCCATCTTCATTTTCATTTGCTATTCTTTCAGCTTCGTCTTCTATTTTTTGAATCAATTCTTTATTCTTCTCATCTTGTGTTGATAGGATATATAATAACTCTCCAAGATTATCGGCTTCTTCCACTCCATCATTTTGTTTGTCATATATTTCTGTTATATTTTTAACCCAATCTTTTATTAAATCTAAGTTATTGGTCTTTTTTAGTACCATACACGCAAGTGCCGCATCTCGATACCATGGTTTATCATATACAATAATATTAGGATAAATTACACTGTCTTTTATGTTGAATAAGATTTCTCCATATAATACTTTCTTTATATTTGAATATTTTTGATTTGAGAAATCATATAATTCTATTTTTTTATTTGTTCCATCTAAAATCTTATCTTTTCCATTTACGATATAGTGAACTCCTTCTTCATCTTCTTTTATTTTGATTTTATCTCCTGATTTTGTTTCTATTACTACTGTATATAAGTTTGGAATAATCATATGTTCTTTTTCTTGAAAATGAATAATTTCTTTTTTTGTTTCTATATCAATGATTCTATTGTTTCTATATAAATATTTTTTTCTGTTTCCTAGTCCTAAATAATAGTAATCTGACCAGTTCGTTCTATTTGATAATTCTGGTTTATATTCTTCTATAAACTCTTTATATTCTTTTTTATAATGATCTAATTCTTTTAGTTCTTCTTTAAACGCTTTTTTGAAACTTTCATCTAAGTATTCACTTTTTGATTTAGCGGCTACTTCCCCGCTTAGTCCTTGTGTGTGGAATAGTAACCATTTATGATTAAATGGTGCTGATTCTAGAGAAATAAAAATAGATTCTATTCCTATTACTAGGACAAATAGTAGAACTGAATATACTATTTTCTTTTCTTTTTTCTTTTCTTTTTTAATTTGTTGATATATTTCTCTTATTCCAAATACTATGATTGTAACGAGTATGATTAATAAAGCCTCAATAATTGTTGTTTTCACAAACCCAAAGTTTGCTATTAAATAGGTATTATTTAATGTTTCTTTTACTAGTTTTAAACATTTCACAAAAATAATATTATTATTGATAAATTCATATACTAGGAATAATCCTAAAAAGTATGTAATATATTTTTTGTATTTTTTATTATTTTCTGTTGTAAGATTTACTCCTAATAATAACATAATAATATAGATAAAATGTAGAGAATATAGGAATGCTCCATTATTTCCATAAAATAAATGTAGTGCTGTATTAAAGCCAAGTGATAGTAATAATCCTATATTTAGATATTTTTGTTTTTGAAAGTTTCTAATAATCATTCCTAATGTAATGATATAGAAAATAGTTAGTATGATGATGTTTATTAGATTTTGATTTTGAAAATTAATAATATAATTTTGTCCATTATAATCTGTTCCATAGATAATTCCCATTCTGATATTGCTTCCAATCATAGAATTGAAATAATCATCTGTTACTACATTTTTAATGTTACGGATTGATAATTGTTTTTCTGAAAAGCTTTTTTGCTCCCCTGCTACATTTGTTTTCCATATTAGTGGAGTATTATTCCAGATTACTTTTTGAGTTACATTTAAGAATACTACTCCCATTAGTGTTGCAATTCCAATTATGATAATATTTTTTGTATTTATTTTTTTTGTTATCCATAATAAGAATAATAGTATTAAAAAGATAATACAATTTGTTAGAGTAAATGCAAATGATAATATTCCTAATATTATTAAAATAATATAGGAAAAAATATCATATTTATCTTGTTTTTGTACATAGTAATACCACATCATAATTAAAAATAATGCTGCAAAATTATAGGTTTCAATTCCTGATGTAAAAATGATATTGGAAAAAGAAAATAAATATAGAAGAGATATGATAATATTTTCTTTTTTTCCTTTATTGATGTGTTCTAGGATTCGATAAAGATATAATACTGATAATGCAGATACAAGGGCTGATAATATGGAAATAGCAATTGCTTTATTTAGTACAATTCCTTTTATTAAGAATACCACTGGTTGAGTCATTAATACAAATAAAGGATGAACACTTAATCGATAGTGTTCTGCACCTATTTCTGTTGCATCTCCTATTACTCTGGCTGTATCAGAATCGAATAATAAATTATAATTGTGATCTACTTCATAATTGTATGTTAATAGGATGGTTGTGAAGACTAAAAATAAAAAGGAAAAAAGAAATAGTTTTGTCTCTTTTTTCTGTGGAAGTAGTTTAATTATTCTTCTTTTTATGTTTTCCATTTTTATCTTCCTTTCCCTCTATTTCAATATAGTTCTTATGGTAAATTATGGTTGCTGGTTCATTTAACCAATTATCTCTATCCTCTGAAAAGTCACAATAATAGATTGGATATGGATAATATGTTAATGGTTTAAATGTTACATCTTTTATGGAATCATCTTCTAAAACCTTATATCTTTCTAACCACTCTTTTTGATAAGTTTTATGTTCATTCGTTCTAAGTAAAGCAAGTGTTTGATAAGATGTTAAATCCTCTCTTCCATAATATAGAGCCAGTCCTAATACCATTAATACCGTTCCTAATAATAGAAAGGAATTATCTTTGATATATTTATTTCCTAATTCTGCTGCATTTTTTGTAGTAATTTTATTTGTCTTTAGAACATTTCTAAAGTATCCTACGATGTAGTATAAAGATATAACCATAAAGAATAAGTAACTAAAATATATAATATTTAGTAATCTTCCTTCTCCTGTTGATGACATAGAATATAGTGTTGGAGTAAATTCTGCGGATAATATACAATACATAAATAAAACTACTATTAATGGATAAGAATACTTTTTCTCTACCTTTTTATAAGTTGGATATAATAAATATCCTATTATTAATATTACAATTATATTAATTGCATTTGTCCATTCTGTCATAAATTTTAGACAGAAATAGAATGATAAAATAATTGCTTTAACAGGATTCATTCCTGTTACATTTTTTTGTCTAAATTTATTTCCTGGTGCTGTTGCACTGATTCCTAGACCTAGAATAGAAATTGCTAGATATGGAAGTGCAGACTTATCTTTCTTTATGATTAGTAAATAGATATTTAAGAAGAATAGAATTATTACTTGTTGAAGGGCAATAATGAAGTTTCCTCCTCCAATGATTCCTATTAATAAAAGAAGAATTATCGTATTTGTTTTTGTCTTTTCTTTTAACCAATATTGTTTTATTAATAAAGCAAATTCTAATAGTTCTAATGAGAAGAATATAATATAATAACTTGCTCCATTCCACCAATATAGACCTTGTGTTTTATCTACTAGTGTTTCCATACATAATAAGAAAAATAATAATAATACAATCCAATAAGATTTTTTATCTAGTTTTAGTGCTTTTACTAGTAGTTGTTTTAATAAATAAGCAAGACTTAAAAAGAAGATTCCTAATACTAAGAAAGTAGTTAAAAAGTAAGCGTTTTTCCCTAATATTCCAGGGTTTAGGCTGAATAAAATAATTGCAGAATAAGTTCCTTGCCATGTATGATAGAATTCATTTAACGTTTTGAATGATCCCGTAACTACCTTCCCTATTCCTTCTGTTTGTAAAACGTTCATGGTCTCTTTTCCATAACTAAAATCATCTGCAGATGGAACGGTATAAAAAGATACCCATAATACAGGTACTAATAAAAGTATTGTTATTAGAATTGTAATTATTAGAACATTTTTTTTGGTTATTAGTTTGTTTAAGGCTTGATTCCATTTTTTCATTTTTTGTTGCATAATAAACCTTCTTTCTATTTTTTTATTTTATTCTTATCTAATTTTATAATTTCATTTTTTTTCACTAAATAAGCATTTTGTGCATAATGAAACATTGGGTAATCTGCAGAAATAGAGTCAGAATAAAAGTTTTTTATTTTTTGATTAGGATACTGTTCTTCATACCTCTTTATTTTTTCATAATCATGACAGTTTTTTGATATAAATTTTCCTGTTTTTTTGTCAACAATTGATGCAATTATTTTTACATTTAATTTTTTTTCTAATGGTTTTAATAAGAATTCTGGTGATGCAGAAATAATAACATCACTTGATTTTTGTTGCTTTTTATACCATTCTTTTATATTTATTATTTTTATATTCCAAAACTCATCAATTAAATCATCTACCGAGTTCATTCTTTTTAAAAAAGAAAAAATATGTTCTTTCATTGCTGTTTTATCAATTTTTTTTAATTTATATAAAATAACTCCTTTTATTTGAGATGGAATATCTAATAATACTTTTTTATTTTTTTTGAGACAAAAAAAGTAAAAGTCAATGGATGAGTCTCCATCATATATAGTCTCATCAAAGTCATAGGCATTTATCATAGATAAAGAATTCCTCCCATTACAATTACATAAATAATTGCTGTTATTAATAATTTTTTATCTCCTAGTAATACTTCAATTGGATCCCCATGAGAGTTTCCTTCTATATCTAGACTATATAGTTGTAATATAATCATTAATAATGGAATTGTCCAGAATAAATAATCATTTCCTATTCTTGATATTGTAGTTGGATCTACACACCATAATGTATAAGATACAACAGCAAGAGCAAGAGATACATACATGTTTTTATCTAGGAAACTTTCGTTGTATCGTTCTAGTACTTTTCTGCTTTTTTCTCCATTTTTCATCATTTCATTCCGTCTTTTTCCAAATCCTAAATAGAATGATCCAAAGATAATCATTAAGTATAAGTATTTTGATACTTCTACATTAACGATTACTCCTCCATACATTACGCGGAATACAAATCCTGATACTAATATCACTACATCAATAATTGGTACATTTTTTAATCCATTACTATATAAAATATTTAAAAATAAATAACAGAATGGAATAATAAAAATAAAGATATTATTCTCTTTTATATATAATAGACTCATTAGTGAAACTGCAAAAATACATAATAGACCAATTATTATTTTTGCTTCTGTTACTTTTACTTTTCCACTAGCAAGTGGTCTATTCTTTTTAATGGGATGTAGTTTATCTTTTTCAATATCTTTCATATCATTTATTACATAGACAATACTTGATATAAATGAGAATATGAAAAAACCAATGATTCCTTTTTCTAAATAAGTAGTATTTAACATATTTAGGCTAAAAAATATTGGTAAAAAAATTAATCCATTTTTTAACCAGTGTTTTGCACGTATTAGTTTTATATAATTTTTCATGTTATCCTTCTTTCTTATTGTTCTTTTTCTGTTTCTTTTATAATGTATACTGGGCGTTGTTTTACTTCTAAATATATTTTTGAAAGATATAATCCAATGATTCCCAAGAAGAATAGTTGAATTCCACCGACAAAAATAATAATACATGCCATAGATGGCCATCCTGTTGCAGGATCTCCCCAAATAATTGTTTTTAATATGATAAATATAATTGCTAGGAACGATACTAAGCAAAAGAACATTCCAACATATGCTGACATAATCAGTGGTGTTGTTGAGGATGATGCTACTCCTTCTACTGCATATTTTATTAATTTTCTTAAATTGAATTTTGATGTTCCAGCACTTCTTTTTGGTGCTTGATAGGATATCCATTTTGTTTTAAATCCAATATAACCATAAATACCTTTTGTATATCGATTATACTCCTTTAATGATAAAATTGCATCTACCATTTTTCTTTTCATTAATCTAAAATCTCTTGCACCTGGCATTTGCTTTGAATCAGATATTTTATCGATTAATTTATACCAAGTATTTGTTAGAGATCTTCTTATCAAATTATAATCTTTATGAGAATCGGTATATAATGCCACGCAGTCATAATCTTCTTTCTCTAAAATCTCATACATTTCGATTATTTTTTCAGGTGGATCTTGTAAGTCGACATCAAGTATTGCAGCATAATCACCCGTTACAGCATTTAATCCTGCAAACATTCCTGCTTCTTTTCCATAATTTTTAGAAAAGGATATGTATCTTACTCTTTTATCTTCTTTAGAGTAATCTCTTATAATTTTTAATGTATTATCTTTTGATCCATCATCTATAAAAATTAATTCAAATTCTTGATGAGGCATTTTTTCCATGACTTTTTTCATTTCTTCGTAAAAGATTGGAATGGCTTCTTCCTCATTATAGCATGGTATTATCAATGATATTTTCTTTGACATACTGTATACTCCTATCTATTTCTATATACTAATTTTGGACTGATTTTAACCAGTATTTTTTTAATTTTTCTGGATGCTGTATCTGTTAGTAAATAATCAAATACTTTTTCTTTTCTTAATAGGCTTTTATATTCTTTATAATCTTTCTTATTTAATTCTGTTATCTTTATGATTAATGAATTAGAAATAAAACTCATAAAATATTTTAAATCTAAATTTGTCTTTTTTATTTCATTTCTTAAAAATAGATAATGATTATAAAAGTCCTCTACTTTCTTTTTTGTTTTCTCATAATTGTTTGTGCTCATAATACTATTTTCTCTTTGTCGGTAATTGTATCCAATATAGGATATTGATTTTACTTTTTTGGCTTTTATAATGACTAGTGGAATTAATCCAAAATCTTCATGAATTTTTCCTTTGGCAAATTCAAAATGATTTTCTTCGTAATAACTTTTTTTTATTGCATAACACCAAGCATTTTCTACAAAATGGTACTTACATATTTTTTCAAAGGCTTTCTCTCCATTACATGTATCAAATCCTTCTTCTTGCCATTTTTTAGGCTCTTGATTAGAATAAGTTTCTTGTATTTGAAAACGTATCAAATCTGGATTATCTTTTGTTGCGTTATTTAATTTTTCTAATAATTCTTCTTCTATTGTATCATCACTATCTAAAAATAAAATATACTCTCCTCTTGCTTTTTTTACTCCATTATTTCTAGCAACACTTAACCCTTGGTTTTCTTGATTAATAATTTTTACTTTGTAATCTTTTACAATTTCCATACTATTATCTTTTGTTCCGTCATTTACAACGATTACTTCATAATCTTTAAAGGTTTGTCTTGCAACACTTTCTAGACAATCTTTTATATATTCTTCTACATTATATACTGGGATTATGATACTGAATTTTGGCATCTTATCACCTCATATTTTTATTTTATCATATATTTTAATCTTTTTGTAAAAATAGAGTTTTTATATTATAATTATTATGATAGAGGTGTGTTATGAAAAAATATTTTGTTTTATTCATAATCATGTTTTTAATATGTGGTTGTGGTCGTGATAAAAAAATTATAATGGAAGAAAAGAATGATCCTAATGAGACTGTTATTGATGATTCTGAAAAGAATGATAATCATAGTCTTAATATTCCTATTCATTTTTATCAGAAAAAAAAGAATTCATTAAAAATGGTTCATTCTGTTTCAAAAAAAGATATTACTAATAATAGTTTAGGTAGATATTATATCTATTTTTCTGATCAGGAAGAGGTTTCTTTAAAAGATGATTTTTCTTATTCTTTTTATGATAAATGGTTAAAGTATCAAGATAAATCTTCTTTTAAGATTGGATTTCGTATTCAGTATCATACAAGTGATTTAGGAGATATTTCATATGATATTTTTGATATAAGTAATTTCTTGAATCAAGATTATTTAGAGATCAGAATATTTGATGATTATCAAAATCGAAATCATAAAGAAGAGTTTTTTCTAAATCAAGATAATTTTAATGATAAAAGTTTATTTTCTTCTATTCAGTTATTAGGTGGAAATAAAGGAGGATTAATTGATTCTAAAATACTAATTCGTGTATTTACATATACTGATCGAGAGCATATTCAATATAATAATGGAGATCAATTTACAATTTGTATTGATTCTTATGAATGTTAAAAGGGTTTCATTTGAAACCCTTTTTTTATGTAGTAATTAATGAACCTTTTGTAACATTCGATGAGGATGATTTTGTTGCGATTACATTATCAATTGCTGTTACGACACTTGTATAATTTACTGTTATGGATGCTCCTGTTTTAGTTGCAGCATTGTAAAACGTATTTGAGTAAGTTGTTGGATTTTTATATAAATTCATTGTGCAACTAATTCCTACTGCATTATAAAACATTGATTTAATGTTGGTTGCATATACTTTAAGTGTTCCAATACTAAATGGTGCAGCATTATATCCTGTGTAGTAAAACATCTCTGTCATATTAGTTACTTTTGCTGTGTTCCAATTTGATAAATTTCCTATTGATAATGTGCTTGCATTATATCCTAAATAGGCAAACATATAAGACATGTTTGTTGCTTGCGTTACATTCCATCCTGATAAGTCTCCAATGTTTATTGAAGTACAGTTATATCCCAGTTTGTAAAACATGTACTGAAAATATTTTACTTTTGATACATTCCAGTTTGATAGATTTCCAAATGAAATAGAGGAAGAATTCAATCCAAAACAATAAAACATATATCTTAAATCTGTAGCGCTCGATAGATTCCATCCGGAGATATCTCCTAGATTGATTCCATTTGTTGTAACTCCTTGTGCAGCATTGTGAAACATATAAGATAAATTTGTTACATTTGTTAAAGTCCATCTGGAGATATCTCCTATGCTCCAAGTAGTCGCAGCATTTCCTGTATTGCTAAACATGTAACTCAAATTATTAGCACTTGACATATCCCATTTTCCAAAATCCGTAAGATTAAAACTGGCTGTTGCATTTCCTGCTCCTTTGAACATTGATGCAAAACTAGTAACGTTTGATACATCCCATTTACTAATATCGCCTAAGCTCCAATTTAGAGCACTACTTGCTGCTCCTGTAAACATACATCCTAATGAGGTTGCTCCTGACATATTCCAGCTGGATATGTCTCCAATAGACCACACTGTTGCTTTTTTTCCTGAATCTCCAAATAAATAGTAGAAATTTGTAACGTGACTTACATCCCAATTTTGTAAATTTCCTAAATTAAAGGTTGTGTCGGCTCCTCCTGCACCATGAAATGCGTGAGCAATCTTTGTAATTGCTGATGTGTTCCAGCCTGATAAATCTCCTATATACCAAGTTGTTGCATTTCGTGCCGTATAATAAAACATATCTTCTATCGTTTCTAATTTTACTATATTCCATTTTCCAATATTTCCTATGTTAAATGTTAATGAATTACCTGCACAATTATAAAACATATAAGCCATATTTGTAACGTTTTCTGTGTTCCAATTTGACAAGTCTCCTATACTCCAATTGTTTTCTTGTGAATATTGTGCAGCATTTGAGAACATTCTTTCCATTGTTGTAACATTTCCAGTATCCCAGTTAGATAAATCTCCAATATACCATTCAGTGTTATTACTTTTTGTACCTGTTTCAGAAAACATAGAGTTCATTTTTGTAACTTTTGCAGTCGTCCAACTGCCAATATTTCCTATGTTAAATGAATTTGCTGATGAACCAGCATTGTTAAACATATGTTCCATACTTGTTACAGCAGTTGTGTTCCATCCGGATAAATCTCCTATATACCAAGTTGTTGCACTATGTCCTGCATTAGCAAACATATTTGCAAAGCTAGTAGCTTTTTCAACATTCCAATTTCCAATATTTCCTATATTAAATGTTGAAGCACTACTCCCTGTATTTAAGAATAGGTATGTCATGTTTGTTACTTTGGATGTATTCCATCCGGATAAATCTCCTACATTCCATGTATTTGCATTAAAACCACTTTCTCGAAACATGTTACTCATCGATGTTGCGGCCAGTGTTTGCCAATTATTAAGATTTCCAATATTCCATTCTTCTTCGGTCGTGAATCCTGCACCATAAAACATACTATCAAAACTTTTTACTTTTTTTACATTCCAGTTATCTAATGAGCCAATTGACCAGGTCGTTGCTTTATATCCAAAATTTTTAAACATTTGATACATTGATTCAACATTTCCTACATTCCAACTTGACAAATCTCCCAAATACACTGTATCTGCTTGTTCTCCTGCGAAACTAAACATATCATCCATGCTTTGTATATTTGAAGTATCCCATTTCCCAATATCTCCAATATTAAAGTTATCTGCATTTTGGCCAGCATATGAGAACATTTCTTTCGTATCTTTCACGGCAGATGTTGTCCAATTTGATAAATCTCCTATTTCCCATGTCATTGCTTCATTTCCAAAGTAGGAAAACGTTGCATTCATTGTTGTGGCACTTTGGGGCCTCCATCCTGATAAGTCTAGGGTTACTGTAGTTGAATTAATTCCCGCTTCACTAAAAGTTTCTGTCATGTCTGTTACATTTGTAACATTCCAATTGCTTATATTTCCTATCGACCAGTTTTCTGCTTCTGCACCAAACCCTTCAAAGGTATCTTTTAAATTAGTAAGAGCCTGGGGCCGCCAATTTCCTAAATTTAAAGATATTGATGTGGCGTTATATGCTGCTTGTTGAAACATACTTTCAAAAGTTGTTACTTTTGAAACATCCCAATTTGAAATATTTAAACTCCAACTAGAAGCAGGCTTCCCTGTTACTGCAAACATAAAATCCATTGTTGTTACATTTGAGGTATTCCAATTGCTTAGGTCTAGACTCCAAGTAGTAGCCGAAAAGCCTGCACTTTGAAACATTTTTGTCATATTTTCTACATTAGAAACATTCCAATTCGATAAATCTCCAATATAAAAAGTTGATTGGGCATGTTGAATGGCATAAAACATCAAATCCATTTTTGTTGCGGATTGTGTATTCCAATTAGTTAAGTCAAGATTTACAAAGCTTGAGTTTAAACCTGCTTGGGTAAAAGTATTAGTAAATATTTTTACACTTGAAACATCCCATTTACCAATCTCTCCTACATTCCATTCTGTGGTTTGTTTTGATCCAGCATTAAAGAATAATCCATTCATTGTTGTAACTTTAGAAGTATTCCAATTGGAAATATCTCCAATATTAAACCCATTATTTCCGGCATTATTGAAAACTGCTTGCATTTGAGTAACATTTCCCGTGTTCCAATTTGATAAATCTCCTATACTCCACGTTTTTGCTTTGCTTCCAGTACTTTGAAATAATCCATTTATATTGACTACATTCCTAATATCCCAATCATCTAATCCTATAATGTTCACCACACCTGCATAATCCATTCCCACTCTTCCAAAGGTTCGATACAATGTTGTTACTTTTGATGTATCCCATCCTGTTACGTTAATGGTTACTGAGTTTGAATCACTATATGTACCACTTCCCATTTTTCCTGCTGCAAAAGCAAAGGTATCTGTTAAGTTATTTAGACTATTCATGTTCCAGTGTGATAATTCAAAATTTACATTTGTTGAGTTGTATCCTGAACCATAAAAGGCTTGCGATAAGTCAGTCAGTTTTGGGGCATATAGATTTCCTGATACATTAAATGAAGATGCACTAAAACCTGCGTATTGAAACATGTTATTTGCTCTTTCAACATTTGTAAAATCCATATTATTTGTATTTATTCCTATTAAATATTGTTTAGCATAGAACATATAACTAGTTGATACAATTGGATAATTATTAATAGAACTACATGTTGCTGTTGAAACAGTAACATTAGAAGTGTCTAAAGCATAATACACTCCCCAACCAAATTCACTAATATCTTGCCATCCATCTTCTGTTTTTTCTTGCATGAAATGATATTCGTAAGTTCCATCATTATAGGATGCTCCAACAGATAAGGCACCATCATATGTACATGGATTTGCACCCGTATACTTGTAATAATCCGTATTTCCAGACACAAAAAGATTATTGGATAAGGCAGAATATCCAACAGACTCAAATAACAAAATTGCAAAAATTGCAATTGAAAATAAAATGTTTATTTTCTTTTTACTCACAAATTATCACCTGTTTTTGATTAATTCACTTAATGAAACGGTTGGCCAACCTAACCATTTTATATTCATTACTACTTTTCCAACAACATCGTTGTTGTTTACAACCCACGCATCTTCACTTTCATTCGCATCTCCTTTAGTTCGAAAGTGATTTTTATCTTGTTCCACTTCTATTACTCTATGAACTACAACTTTTCCTAGTTCTTGAAAAGCAATAATATCTCCTTTTTTTATTTCTTTTTTCTTTTTATCTATAATTACAATATCCCCTTTATTGATTGTTCCTTGCATAGAACCTGATCCAATGGCAAGAGAATAAAATCTAAATTTATTACTTGTAAGATATAACATGATACAAACATTTACGGCTATAAATATATTGCATGCGGTAAACAATATCTTATTATTTTTTAATTTTCTACTATTCTTTATTTTTTCTGTTTTTACATTTGTTACATTGGCAATAAATAATCCTGTTACGATTGGAAGTAATACTTGTGCAATGATTTCAAAGAAATCTCCTAAGTTTGGGAATACTGGTAAAAGATATTTTGGAATGATTATTAATAATTGATATATTAGACTACATTTCTTATCTGATTTATATGTAATATATGACAATAGTATATGTTTTAAGATACATGGAAGAATCAATGATAATATTGCATTAAATATATCTAGTCTTGATGTATACATCCTTAAATTGATAAGAGATGGCATTTCTAACATAATTCCAATTAATGGAGTTATATAGATAATTGATTTATGATAGAAATTGTTTTTAATTAAGTTTTCTCTTAATACTTCAATTGATCCTATTACGATTAATGCAGTTGTGATATTAGTTACAATTCCAAAGAATGATCTACTATATGATGTATAATAAAATCCAAAGAAAAATCCTAAGAAGTTTGTTATAAAGTAATAAAACAAAATACAAATAATAATAATTAGTGTTATATCTGTATGAAATCTTTCTTTTCTTTTTTCTGGTTTAAATATAACTGAAGGAATAATTGCCATTAATAGAAGGATTCCTAAATACACATATCTATTGATGGTAATATAAAAGAAACAAAAAAAAGAAAGAAGTATGATTATACATTCAGTCAACTTTATTTTTGTTGAATATTTCATACAATCCACTCCTTTTTATTTTTGTGAAAAATTTAATTGATAGGAAAAACCCTGCGCGGTAAAATTTCCTACTCCCTCTCCTAACTCATAATATACATTTAAAAATACATTCTTTTTAGTTGCAGTTGTTCCATTTTTTGCTTCTAATATATCTCCTATTTGTACCAATTGTTCCCCATTTGGATCATAACTTACTGTATATTTAACATTTCCACATGTCATAGTGCTTCCATTTGTTGTACAACTCATTCCTGTTGGAGGGGTCATTGTAATGCCGGAAATTTGTCCCGCTATATCTCCATTATTTACTAGCATTAAATTATATAAGCATTTACTGTCTGTTTTATAAAATTTTGCTGAAACATTGCTAACTGTAGTTTTGTTTATTACTCCTACACTACAATCTGCATTAACGTTTCCTGTGCTTTTGGTATTAGGATCAAATCCAATATCCCAAGTTAGAGCATTTTGTGTTGTTTTATTGACTGTCATTGTAACATTGGAACTTAAAAGAGCAAATGCAATGGACATTGTTATTAAAGTAAGAGAAAAAATTATGACTCCACCATATATTAATTTCTTATTGCGAATCATATTTTTCTCCTCCATTACTCATCTATGTCTGCTTCTTTTAAAGTATATTTATAAGTACGATCAATATCTTGAACATAGAATTCTGATTTTACATTATTAACTTTAAAATATAATATTGGTTTATTTACCGTATCCCGTACATCTAATAATTCTAAGAATGTAGTAACGGTATAGATATCATTACTATTTTTCAACATATTATTATCTTTTAAAGTTACAATTACTTTATCGTATGTTGTTAATATTTGTTTTAGTTTTTTATCATATTTTGAATCATTTTTAAATGATTTTGATAATAATTCTGTTAATTTATATAAATTATAAATACTAAATCCAAGTGATATTGTTAATACAATGAATGATAATATTACAACTATTCCATAAGATTTTGTAATATGAGTATCCATATTATTAGATGTTTCACTCTTTGTGATACCATATGTTAATTCTTTTAGTGGAATTGTTAGAGATGATACTTCTCTTTCTCCTTTTTCATCTTTTATAAATAATGAAACTTTTAGATTAGATTTTCCAATAATTGCGTATTCATTCATATAATCAATTATATAATCGTTATAATCTTGAAATGGAATATCAATTGATTCTACAAAGGATAAAACATTTCCATTTACTGATACTTTTTTATTGTCTAGTATTTTTTCTTCTTTTTTAAATAATTCTTTTCCACTTTCGGCATCTAATTTAACATCCATTTTTGTTGTAATATAATATTCAAAGTTTGCTTTTGTTTTTTCTTGGAATACTTTATTATAATTAAAATCAACACGAATATTTTTTGTTAGGGAGGTTACATATTGTAACCCTTCCTCTAAACAAGAAGTATTATAAAATTTATTTTCATTTAAGCATACTTGATAATTAATGCTTGTATTTTCATTTGCTTGAATTACTTTTGTTCTATTTTTTTGAAAAATGATTAATGATATTACAAATATCATGATTGTCATACAACATAGAAGTATTTTCTTTGTTAATCTTGGTAAAAATCCATAGTAATCATTCTTTTTCTTTGGTTTTGTTAATTTTATTTTGTTTTGTTTTTCCGGTTCTTGCTCTTCTAATAGTTCTGGTTGATTATTATCTATTGATTCTTGTAGATTCTCTTCTTTTTGTGTGTTTTCTAATTCTTCTATGTTTGTATTTGATTGAAAAGTGTCATTTTTAATATCTAATTCTTCATTTTCGGAAATATTTTCAGATTCATCTAATAATTCTTCAATTTCTTCTGGTTCATTTGTTTTATTATTTATTTCCATTAGACACCCTTCTTTCTTTTTTTACTTTTTATTTTTTTTATTTTTGTGAGAATGTAATTGCAAATCCTCCAGCAGTTTGACTTTCTTCTTTTTCAAGCTCTGTTCCTGTGAATTCTGCTACTAGATATAAATCAAGTGTTCCACTTGTTTGCGCAATTGTATTTCCTAATCCAATTAATGATAATCCTTCTTCATCTGTTGTTAATTTATATGTTACATTTCCACAAGTCATTTCTGATGTTTTTGTAGTGTCGCATGCACTTCCTGATGGAGTTTTTGGTACAACTGTTGATAGTTCAGCAGGAACACCACCTGTGTTTTTAACTTTTAATTTATATACACATTTATCATTTAATGCATTTAATGTAATATTTTCTACTGATACAGTACTTGTCGTAACTGTTGCTGTTCCACATACTGTTGCAGTTGAACTTGCTTTGGCAATTGGACTAACTTCTCCTGCTTCAAATCCTACATTCCATGTTAATGCGTTTGTTGCAACTTGACCAAATGTTAAATTAAATGTTGAGCTCATTGCAGCATAGGCAATTGAAACTCCTAATAATGCAGCACAAAGAACTGCAATAATTACTGTTGAATGATTATTTTTCTTTATATTATTTTCCATTTTAAATCCTCTTTTCTCTTATTATTTTTTTTTATGCTTGAATATAGTTAAGTGTAAATTTTGCTCCACTTTGTGTTACTGCATCGTCGTTAACATCTTCTCCACTATAAATAATTACAAGATATATATTTTGTTCTGTGTTTACTGCTACTGTATTTCCTGTTGTTATAATATTTGATCCTGCTGCATCACTTGTTAATTTATATGTGATATTTCCACATACTAAATTTCCACCGCTTGACGTTTGACAAGTTATTCCTGTTGGTGCGGTTGGTGTTATAGTATTAAATTTTGCTGGCATGGTTCCACTGTTTTTTACTTTTAGGGCATACGTACAACTATCTCCTGGTTTACTTAATGTTGTATTATCAACTGTTACAGAATTTGCTGTAATAGTTGCTGCTCCACATACTCTTCCTGTTGAACTTGTTCCACCTTCTGTTGCAGTAGCACTTGATCCTGTGAATCCTACATTCCAAGTTAGGGCATTTTGTGTAACATTACCAAATGTCATTGTTAATGTTGTACTTAATGCTGCATAAGCAATTCCAACACCTGCTAATAATACTAATGCAATTACTAATAGAGCTTTTAAATTATTACTTTGTATTCTCATGTTTTAATCCTTTCTACTCTTGTCCATATACTAATGTAAATTTTGCTGAGCTTTGTGAAACTTCAGTGCTATTTACATTTGATCCTGTATAGCGAACAACTAAATATAAATCTTTTGTGGCTCCTGCCGTTATGGAAGCATTACTTGTTGTAACTAAAGTATTTCCTGTTGCGTCCGTTGTTACTTTATAGGTAATGTTTCCGCACACCATATTTCCTCCACTTGCTGTTGTGCATGTTGTGCTTGTTGGTTTTGTTGGTGTGATTGAATTTAATTTTGCATTGATTCCTCCATTGTTTTTTACTTGGAATTTGTACACACAGCCGTCTTCAGGTTTACTTAATGTTGTATTTGCTACAGAAATAGATGTTGCTGTAACTGTTGCTGTTCCACAACTTCTTCCAGTATCACTAGTTCCTTCTACTGTTGCATTTACCGTTCCTGCAACAAGTGCTACATCCCAAGATAGTGCATTTTGTGTAACTTTAGCAACTGTAACATTTAAATTTTGTGATAGTGCTGCATAGGCAATTGCTATTCCAAATAAGGAAATCGTTACGATTAACAACGGAATATAATACTTTTTTCTTTCCAATATCTTCACTTCCTATCCTATTAAATTTTATCATATTTGATAAATTTTTCAATATTTTTTGACAAAAAGAGACTACAAATGTAGTCTCTAATCATTAAATAATAGTTCTAGATTCTTTTCTCTTTGTTGTTGTACTTTTTCTAAATCTATTTTTTCACATTCTTTTTTTACTTTATTCTCTATGATTTCTTTTACTTCTTTTACCATCTTGTTTTTCTCTTTTGAAATGACATATCCACATTTTTTAATATCCACATAATCATCACTTGTTGGGAATGTTGTGATGATTGTTTTTCCTAATGTAATAGCCTCTAAGTAAGTAACTGGGAATCCTTCATAGTCTGATGTTAAAATTACATAATCTGCTTGCTTCATATAAGGAAATGGATTCTTCTTTCTTCCAAAGAATGTTACTCTCTTCTCTAGATGATTATCTTTTACTTCTTTTTCATATTTTTCTTTATCAGGACCATCTCCAACAATCCATAATTCTATCTCTTCTATTTCTTTTACTAATTGAATCTGTCTTGATATTTTTTTAGCAGCATCATCAAGTCTTCCTACATATAAGAATAATTTTTTAGTTTTATCCTTTTTCACATCTATTTTTTCTTCTGCTTGTTCTTTTATTTCTTCTGTGTTGATAAAGTTATTTATAACTATACATTTTGATTTTAAATCTTTGTATTTTTCAATAAACCCATCTTTATTTTCATTGGATACAAAAATTATTTTCTTATATTTTTTTATTTCTCTTGAGTCAAAGAATTGATAGAAATCTTTATCATTTGGATAAATCGTACGATAGTCATTATGAACATAGAATGCTGTATTATCTGATGCCATTAAGGCTAGTTTTGAACTACTATAACTATATGTAGTGTAGCAGCAACTAAAATCATAATTATGATCATTTAATATTTTAAAGCATAATTTTCTTGTAAAATTAATGGCTTTACGAATATATTTATTCTTATAATTACTTACTTTTAATTCTTTTACTTTTACTTTTTCTGGAATACTTTTTAGAAATATTCCTCTTTTTTCTTCTAGTATGATTGTTATATTATATTTTGATAAATCAATTCTAGTAATTAAATTTAATAAGGCTTTTTCAATTCCTCCTAAGTCCATACTAAAGGATGTGAATAAAAGGTCTTTTTTTTCTCTTTTAGCAAATGATAGTATCATGACAATTACTAATAGGCTTACAGAAGGTGCTGTTATAATGTGGCCTGTAAAGAATGATAAAAACACAATTAAAAATAGTGATGTCATCATCATGATATTTTCATATGTTTTTTCATATTCTCTATTTAGTACTTTATATAATATAGAGAGAGTTATTAAAAAGAATATTAAAAATCCAACTAAGCCATGACTATAATAAATATCAAAATAGTCCATTTCAATTAGTTTTGTTTCTCTTCCATTATTTACATAACCAATTCCAAATATTTTTTCGTAATTACTTGCTTTTTTATACAAATATGCTTTTCTTTCTAAGAATTCTATTCTTGATGAAAAAATAAAGTGATCAATTAACTTTTTATCCTGAAATACATCAATTACATGATTTAATCCTAGATAATCTAGATGTGTTCTAATGTTTTTATAAAAGTTTGTTTTAGGAATTAGTATTACTAAAAAGATACAGGCTACTAAAACCAATCCACCAGAACATAAAACGTATTTTATTTTTTTCTCTTTTATCCATTTTATCCATAAATATAACATAGTTATACCTAGAGTTATTATTAGGGATAATAGAGGTGTTTTCGTTCCAACCATTAGAATTACTCCTAAATACATAATACTTAATATCATAATTGGAATTGTTTTTTTAGAACGGAAGAATACTAAAAACATAATTGGAGTAATAATTGAAATAATACCACTTATTTCATTAGCCGAATTAAAAAATCCTAATGTCCCTACTTTGGTTATTTGATAAGATTTATATCCTAATCCAAATATTGTTGGAATAAATAAAAAGATTAAATATAAAAACAATACTGTAAACAAAGTCATCTTACTTATTTTTATTTCCTCTTTTATAGAATAAATTGATAATAATAAGATTGGGAAATAAAAAGTTCTCATTAAATTCTTTATTTCTGTTAATAAAGAACTATCTTTATAATAAACCATTCCAATTATATATAAAATAAAATATAATCCCATGATACTATAAGGAATCCATAATTTTTTCTTTTTGAAGATAAAAATTGATATGAATACCATACATAGCATAAATATCATTCTAATAATGACTCCAAACGTAATATCTATTTTTAGGCTATTGACACATATTCCCGTAATAATATCTAATATTGGTTGTATTATGATAAAGATTGCTAAAATGGTGTTTATATTTTTTTTCAAATATTCTTTCATATAAAATCATCCTCTTAAGGAGATTATATCATATTTTTTTGCTTTTCTCTTTATTTTATCTATTTGTCAAATCATTTTTGGAAATCTGTAAACTTATTTCACTTAAATAGACTTTTATCCTTTCTTTTAGTAAAATATTATATATAAGATTGGGGTGTATAACATGGCCAAAAATAAAATTGTTACTAATGATAATACTTCTACTAAGGTAGGAGATACTACATCTTTATCTGTTATTGATTCTAATGAATTAGATAAGATGATTGATGAAGACATACAAATTCATGAAAAGAATCATTCTTTTGGAAAAATAATATTTATTGTTATTTCTTTTCTATCTTTTGTTTGTTCTTTTATCTTTTTTGTTATGACTATTATGAATCATAACTCTTCTATTACATCTATTTTATCTAGTTTAATTCTTATTTTGTTTTCTATAACTTATTTTATTATTTGTTATACTTCTAAAAAAGAAAAAAAGATGGGGATGATTTTAGGTTCTTTCTTGTTATTTGCATTCTTTATGATTCAATTATTTTCTTTTTCCGGTACTAGTTTTTCTTCCTCAAAGAATTATAATTTTGTTGGAAAAAGTATTACAGATGCTGTTAAGTGGGCAAATAAAAATAAAATTAAAATTGTACAAGAATATGAATATAGTGATATGGTTCCTGAATATTATATTATTAGTCAAAGTTTAGATGAAGATACTTCTCTAGATGATGTGGATGAGGTTACTTTCTCTATTAGTGAAGGACCTAATCCTTATAAAGAGATTATTATTCCTAGTATGCTTACTTGGAATGATGAGAGAGTTCTTAATTATATCAAGGCTAATTATCTTAGTAATGTTGATGTGGAATTTGTGGAGTCTGATCAATTAAAAGACACTGTAATTGAACAAAGTAAAAGTGGAAATTTACTAAGAAATGAAGAATTAAAATTAGTATTTTCTTATGGAGATGAAGGAAATAGTGATGAGGTATCTTTAATTGATTTTACAAATATGAGTAAATTTGAAATTGAATTTTTCTTAAAACAACATCACTTAAATTATTCTTTTGAAGAAAAGTTTTCTAAGAAAGTTAAAAAAGGATATGGCCTTTCTCAATCTATTGCAGCAGGTGAAGTTGTTAAGGTTGAGGATGAAAAAATTATTATTACTATTAGTAAAGGTCCTGAAATTGAAATACCAGAATTAAAAGATATGTCTCTTACAGAGCTTACAGAATGGGCAATTGAAAAGAGATTAAAACTTGAATTTATTGATCAATATGATGACACGGTTAAGAGTGGTAAAATCATATCTCTTGATAAGAAAAAAGGAGATAAGGTTGAACAAGGTTCTGTTATTAAGGTTTATGTTTCATTAGGTAGTTTAAAGATGCCTAAGTTTAAAACGGCAGATGAGTTTTATGCATGGGCTGATAAATATGAGATTAAATATGAAGTACGTCATGAGTTCCATGATAGTATTGCGGCTGGTGAGATCATTGAATTTTCTTATAAATCTGGACAAACTTTAAAAAATGATGATGCTATTGTTATTACGATTAGTGATGGACAAAAAAAGGAAGTTCCTAATTTAAAAGGTTATACAAAAAGTGATGCCATTTCGGCTTTAAAAAAGTTAGGTTTAAATTATAATTTTGTTTATAAAAATAGTGATACAGCAAAGGATAAAGTATTAAATCAATCTATTAGTGCTGGAAGCGAGGTATCTAGTGGTACTACTATTACCATTACTTTAAGTAACGGTAAGGGAACATCTAATCAAGATAATAAATCTACTCAGAATAAAGAAACTACTGATACTCCATCTTCTAATGAGAAAAAAGAAGAGGCTCCTGCTAAAACATGTAATCCTTGTACTATTACTGGTATGAAGAATGTTATACGAGATAATGTCTCTGGTGGATATCTTGCTGTTGCGAATGCATTGATTTCTCATATTGAAGGACAGTGTCCAGGAATTGATGTCCAAGTACGTGGAGATACCACTACAGAGTATGATCCTGGAATGTTTGTTTCTGGATTTAATGGTGGTAATAAAGATAATGATGGAAAAGATTTAACTAGTTGTAGTGTTGTTCATATCTTTCTTGCAAAATAAAAAGACTTTTTAAAAGTCTTTTTTCTTTATTCAAATTCAATTGTAAAATTTCCACCAATTAGAATTGGAACTTCTTTTTCATCTTCTGTAATTCCTTTTATATTTAAATCTTTTGTTCCTATCATGAAATCTACATGACTATCACATTTATTTAAATGATAGTTTTCATATAAATCATCTTTTTCCATTTTAGTACCATTTTCAATACATTCTGGGAAAGAATCACCTAATGCCATATGACATGATGCATTTTCATCTAATAAAGTTTCTAAATAGATTTGATTTGTATTTGATATTGGTGAATCAAATGGAACCAAAGCAACTTCTCCTAAAGAATCTGAATTCTTACATATATGAATTAGTTTTTCTAATGTCTCTTCTCCTTCTTGGGCATAATAGTCAATTACTTTACCCTTTTCAAATTTTAAGTAAAAATGATCAATTATGACATCTTGATATGATAAAGGTTTTGAAGAATAAACTACACCATTGGCACTAAAACAGTCAGGGGATGTAAATACTTCTTCTGTTGGAAAGTTCACTAATACTTCTTTTCCATTCTTTAATTTTTCACAACCTGTTGCCCATATATGATTTTTTGGTAGGAACAATCTTATATTTGTTCCTGTGCTGTTTTGATATACTAATTCTCTAAATTGACGATTCGTTAGTTTTTCTGCTCTTTCATTTAATCTTGCTATTTTCTCATTCCATACCTCAACTGGATTATCTTCTTTTAAATGACAAATTTCAAATATTTTATTCCATAAATCACTTACTGGGTCAAGAGATGTTTTATAGATTTCTTTTGCCCATTCTGTTGTAGGTACGGCTGCAATTGTCCATGCAATTTCTGATTTGTCTCTTAAATTATCATATTCTTTTCGTGTAGCATAAGAGTATTTTGTTAATTCTTTTAATTTTTCTGGATCAATATCTTTCATTAATCCAGGAGTTTCTGATACTAATATCAAGAATGCTGCATTTTTTTTCGCATAAGTATTCCATATTTCTTTATTCCAAAAAGTAGTTTTCTTTAACTCTTCTATCTCTAGATTTTTTAATGCTTCGTGTTTTAAAAATGGATCTTCTGCATCATAATAAATATCTTTAACTCCTAATTCATATGCTATTTTAGTTATAATTCTTACAAAGTCTAATCTTTCTGTATTATAACGAATTAATAATGGTTGATTTTTTTCTACTTTTAAACATGTTTCTAATAAGACATGTGCATATTTTTCTAATAATTCTTCCATAGTACACCTCTTTTTTGTTATTATAACATAAAATAGGCAAAATATTCTTTTTTGCCTATTTCTTTTTTATTTTTATTCAATTGTTATTTCTACTCTATCTTGTCTTTCCTTATTGTAAGTAATAGTATATTTTTTATTATTGATAGTTGTTGTCTCTTTTAATTCTCTAAACATATCCGATAATTCTCCATAGTCTTCTGCATTTGATGTTTTTGTATAGACTAATACTTTATAAGTACCTTTATCTAATTTTGATAAATCAATTCCTTTTTCATACCATGCATATGTCTTATCTAATTTATCTTTTGTGTTTAAAGTATATGGACCTGTTTTACTACCTAAATCATATTCTATTTGTTCATAAGTTTTTGTATTTTCGAGTATTAGTTTTCTAGTAATACTAAGTGGTGCATTATAAACTCCATTATAATTATAAGAGTAACCTTCTATCCATAATTGATTGTTTTTAAATTCAATATTTTCAAACTCATTTATCATATTACGATAAGTAGGTGCTTCACTCGTTGTATATAATTTGTCTCTTACTTCAAGTTCCATTTGTTGTGTTTTGAGATTACTTAGTACTTTGAAATTATATCCATGAGTTTCATCTTCAGCTCTTTTTGTAATTTTTTGGTTAAAGAAATTATCAACTAACTCTCTTGTATAGTATCCATTACTATAGGCAGACATATACAAATCATAATCTCCGTTTTCTACTTTACTAAAGTCTATTTCTCCCTTATACCAAGATTCTGTATAACTATGATTATTCTCTGTTCCTAAATCATATGGAGTATTCTCAATCCAGTTGTTTATTTTTATTTCAATTTCTTTTTCTGAATTATTCTTATCTTTTAAAACTAAAGAATATTCTTTATTCTTGTTATCTTGATTTAGAATAATTAAATAACCACTGATTATATATTTTTTCTTTGTTTTATCCCATTCTAATCCTTCTAGATAGAATTCTCCATCCTCTTCTTCTCTTTCTTCTTTTACTTCTACTGTAATGGTTTTTTCTATCGTATTTTTAGAAGAGTCTGTTACTTGATATGTAATTTGATAGTTACCTTTTTTTGTAATATCTACTGTATTTTTTATTATTTTGATTTGAGCAGTAATCATTCCATCCTCATAATCTTTTGCTTCTACATTTTCTAATGGATCAAATTCTTGGTTTCTAAATAGAATTTTATTTTCTGCTATGATTTCTGGTTTTTGATCTTTTACAACTTCAACTTTTATTTCTTTTGTTGCTTTTTTCTTATGTGAATCTTCTACTTCATAAATTACTTTATAGAATCCTTCTTTTGTTGTATCTACTGTATTTGTTTTTACTTTTATTTTATTTGTTAAATCTCCATCTTCTGAGTCGTTTGCTGTAACATGCTTTAATTCTTTAAACTCTTGGTTAACAGTTATTGTTTTATCTTCTGCTGTAATTTCTGGTGCTTTATTTTCTTTTACTGTTACTTTAATTGTTTTAGTTGTAGTATTATTAGTAGAATCGGTTACTTTATAAATTACATCATATATTCCTGGAACTTTTATATTTACTTTATTTGAGGCCACTTCAATTTTATCTGTTAAATCTCCATCTTCTGAGTCGTTTGCAGATACTCCTTCTTTTTCTTTAAATTCTTCCCCTTCTATAATTGTTTTATCCACAGCATTAATTACAGGAGAAGTATTTTCCACAATTGGTGTGGATAATTCTATTGAAATATAGTTACTATATTTCGCAAGAGTATATCCATACACATTTTCATTGGTTGTTAGGCTAACTGGTACTTTGTACCAAATATCATTTCCTACTTTTTGTGTACTTAATACAGGAACATAAGAATAAGTATATAATCCACCAATTTTCGAATATGCCTCATCTTCTGTATTATAGTTTACCCAGGTATATTGATTAGAATCTGTATCTACTGTTACTTTTCCATATGGAATTTCTGTTTGTTTAATATCACTTGCAGATACCCATTCTTTTTGAGAGTAAAAATAATCACTTGTTACTAAATAGGCAATTGGTTGATTATCTAGAGTTGCTTTCGCATAAATTATTACATATCTATCTTTTAATAAAGTATTTCCGGTTTCTGATGTTAATGAGGAATCATAATAATATTTTGTATCTTTTGTACTAATTCCTACTCTTGGATGAAATTCTCCATTTTCTATATATAAGTTGTATTCATAATCTTTATTTTGATATTCTATTACTTCATTTGGACTAATATATCCATTTTTTCCTTTATTTATTTTCTTAATATATTCTGCTTTTACGTATACTGCATTATCCCAATTATAATCTCCTGATGTTATTTCATTATAGTTTTGATCGGTATTTAAATCGCTCATTACTTTATACCATTTTTCATTGTTCTTGGTAACTTCATCTATAATAACAACAGCATCTTCTGCTTCAGGGTATTCATATATAAATTTTGATGATGTTGATGGTTCCCTATATGCTGCAGCAGGTTGTTTTAAAACTCCTAGTTGATAATAATTATAATCTTGAAGACCTAATGCTTTATCCATGTGATAATAGTTGGATGCCATTTTTTCAGACCAATAGGTATCAGATGCATATTTTACATTCATTCCAATCCATTTATCTCCAAATTGTGGTCCAAAGTATCTCCAATCTGTTGCTTTTGCAAAACCATAAGTAATCCATTTTGATGCATATCCTAAGATACTGTTTCCAAAAGTAGCATACCAGTTTGCTCCTCCTATTGGATTAGAATCAACAGCATTTAATCCAAATCCATTATTTTTATTGATGGCTAAATAACTTCTACCATTTCCTGTTTCATTTCTACTTAGACTTAGTGATAAAATAGCATTTACTCCATATTTTTCTTGAGCATAATAGAAAAATGTACCTGAACCATATAATCTAGATGTTCCATCACTTGCCTTATGTCCATAAACATCTTTTTTATATCCTAAATTATTACGAATATATTCATCAATATTAATACTTGAGTATGCAGTTCTTGTATGGTTTGATAAATACATATAATAGTTATAATAGGGATTATCTTTATTTACTGAGTTTTGGTAAGTATTGTTTTTATAGTCTTTTATTAGTTTTTCTAATGTATCATAGAAATAATGACCATCATAACTGTAATAGGTTCCTTCTTTTAACATTTCCGGTTTAGGTCCTATTGTACTACCACCTGATGAGCGATAATCATTTTGTATTTTGGTAACATAGTTATGTCGAATGGATTCATTAGATACAACATAGTTACTATATGATTTGATCCATGTAATTGGGACAATTTCATATGCCTCACTTGGAATCCATCCGGTAAAGTTTCCTGTTCTGACTTTGGCAGTCCATTTTCCTTTGGCATTTGAATAGGAAACATCTAATAATCCACCATCTACTCCGCCATATAAAGATCCTGTATCCATATAGGTATATTGTCTACTTGTTAATTCACTATTTTCATAAAAATAAGTTAATGTTGTTGGATTAACACTTAAATCTAACAAAGCCATATTTGCATCTATTATTTTTGTTTCTCCATTTACTTTTGTCATGATGGCTAAATCGTTTGCTCCATTTTCTTTCATGAATCTTTGAGCATCATTGAAATTATTAAAACATTTTACAGTATCTATTACTCCATCAGAATGAAATCCCGCAACTTCATAGTTGCCACATAAATCTCTATAACGGTAATTATCTACATTGTAGGCATATACATTTTTTGTTGTAAAAAATAATGTCAATAGTAATATCAAGATGAAGAAGTTTTTCTTTTTCATACATATGCCTCCTTTTACTCTTATATAATCATTATATCAACTCTAATTTTTGAAAGAAAGAGAAACCAAGTAAAAAAATATATTTTACATTATTTTACAACAATTTTAAGGGATTGTGCTTTTCTATTTGGGAATCCTTTTCCATTCCTTGATAAAATATCTTTTTTTCGATATAATTTATAATAAGAGTTTTATCGATTTGGAGGGTGTATATGGCTAAGAATCGTGAAAAAAGTGAAGGTAAACTTATTAATAAGTTTTTATTATTGTTTTTATTGATATCTTTAATAACTAGTGGGTTAACTATTTATGAGTTATTTTTATATAATGGAGTGGAAACCGTCATACGTTATATTGTGATGGGACTTATTCTTTTATATGATGTTCATCTAATACTTAAAACAAGACGTTTGTTGAAAGGTAAAACAAAGAAAAAGCCTCATAAAAAATTATTTATTTTATGGTTATTACTTTACTCTATTCTTTGTTTTACTGCATCTTATTTTTTAAACTATGTTTATAGTCAATTAAGTAATGCCAATAAAACAGATGTTACTTATACTAGTTATCTTGTTGTAATGTCTTCTAATCCAATTGATAGTATTGAAAAGGCATCTCAATTGAAGATTGCTATTTTAAATGATAAAAAGAATCCTGATGGATATATTATTCCTCAAGAGATGATTGAAAAATACAAGTTACAAGATTCTAATGAAATTATAGAATATGATGATTATACTTCAATGCTTGCTGATTTATATGCAAATGAAATTCAAGGTATGTTTATTCCAAGCAGTTATGTTGAAATGTTTTCTAGTATTACCGGATACGAAAATATAGGTACAGATACAAAAGTTATTGGAAAGAAAAGTAAACAGATGAAGAAGGCTCATACTTCAAAGATTGAGACAGCATCTTCTGGAAAAAGTGTTACAGAACCTTTTACTATTTTATTAATGGGAGTTGACTCTACTGATGAGGTTCTTTCTAAGAATGAGGTTGCTCATGGTGATACTTTAATTCTTATTACTTTTAATCCTAAAACTTTAAATGCAACTATGTTATCTATTCCAAGAGATAGTTATGTTCCAATTGCTTGTTGGTCTGGTAGACCAGAAAATAAAATTACACATGCTGCTGTATATGGAAATGATTGTATGATTAATACAATTGAAGATTATTTTGATACTACAATTGATTATTATGTAAAAATTAATTTTAAAGGTCTTGTTAAATTAGTAGATGCTGTTGGTGGAGTTGAAGTGGATGTTCCTCAAGAATTATGTACTGATGACTCTTCTCGTTGGGGAGAGGTTTGTATTCAACCAGGAAGACGTGTTTTAAATGGTGAAGAGGCTTTGGTATTTGCTAGAAATCGTAAGGCTTTAGCAGATGGGGATTTTGGTCGTGCAAAGCATCAACAAGAACTTATTATGGCTCTTACAAATAAAATGAAAGATGTTACGGATGTTAAAACATTTATGGATATTTTAAACACTATTTCTAATAGTATGGATACCAATTTAACAACGAAGCAAATACTTTCTTTCTATAATATTGGAAAAGATATTATTAAGAAGAGTTTAAGTAGTGATGATGCTGATTTAGTTAATATTCAACAATTGTTCTTACAAGGTGTTGGTCAAATGATTTATGATGAACGTGCTAAAATGGTATTATGGGATTATGTTCCAAATACTTATAGTAAAAAAGATATTATTCAAGCCATGAACGAAAATCTTGAAAAAACTGGACATAAAGATATTACAGAGTTTAGTTTTTCTATTAATAATCCATATGAAAAATCTGTAATTGGTGAAGGACCATATCGTTCTAATAATGCTTATACGTTACTTCCTGATTTTTCTGGAGATACAGAAGATCAGGCTCGTGCGACATGTTCCAGACTTGGAATTAATGTTACTTTCAAAGGTACATCTGGTACCGTAATTGATCAAAGTGAACCTTCTCATAAACGTATTGATTTAATGAAGAATGGTTTGGTACTAACACTTTCTCGGGATACTTCTAAAGATAATGATTTAGTTGATGGTAAAGATAAAACAAAAGATAAGGATAAAGATACTACAACTAATTCATCAGATGATGATGAAGATGAGGATAAAACGAAAGATGATACACCTAAAGAAAATGATA
>CAMOQR010000003.1 GCA_946623125.1 uncultured Caryophanales bacterium
CAAATGGCATAAATGGATGTAACATTTTTAAAATACCTGTTAATACATAACATAAAGTAGATTTTGTGCTTTCTGTATCAATTGAGTATTTAGCCATCTCAATGTAATAATCACAGAAATAATTCCATGCAAATTCATATATTTCTGCTCCTGCTAGATTAAACTCATATTTATCCATATGTTTGGTTACTGATTTTACTGTTTTTTCATAGATTGTTAAAATCCATTTATCTTCATTTTTTAATGTTTTTAGATTTATTTCTTTTAAATCTTCTATATTCATTAATACAAATCTTGATGCATTCCAAATCTTATTAATGAAATTCCAAGTAGATGTTAGTTTTACTTCATCAAATCTTAGATCCATTCCCATAGATCCATCTGTTGTTAGATAGTATCTTAGAGAATCTGCTCCATATTTTTCTACCATATCAAATGGATCTACTCCATTTCCTAATGATTTTGACATTTTTCTTCCTTGTTTGTCTCTAATTAGTCCATGAATTAGACAGTCTTTAAATGGTCTTGAGTTTGTTACATATTCTGATTGGAATGTCATTCTGGCAACCCAGAAGAAGATAATATCATATCCTGTTACTAAACAGTCCGTTGGGAAGTATCTTTTAAAATCTTCTGTTTCTTCTGGCCAACCTAATGTTGAAAATGGCCAAAGTGCACTTGAAAACCAAGTATCAAGTACGTCTTCGTCTTGAATCCATCCTTCTTCTTTTGGAGCCTCCATTCCTACATAAATCTGTCCATCTTTATACCATGCTGGAATTCTATGTCCCCACCATAATTGTCTAGAAATACACCAATCATATGATATCTCCATCCAGTGATTTAGTACTTTTTCAAATCTTTTTGGGATAAAGTTTACTTTTTTATTTTTATCTTTTTGGAATTTTAATACTTTTTCTGCCAATGGTCCCATTTTTACAAACCATTGTTCTTTTACCATTGGTTCTACCATTACACCAGTTCTTTCACTATGTCCTACTTCGTGTACTAATGGTTCTATTTCTAATAAAAGATCTTGTTCTTTTAAATCTTTTAGTACTTCTTCTCTTGCTTCTTCTCTTGTCATTCCTTGATATTTCTTTGGAACGTTTTCATTCATGGTTGCATCATCATTCATGATTACGATTCTTTCTAGATTATGTCTGTTTCCTACTTCAAAGTCATTAGGATCATGGGCAGGAGTAATTTTTACGCATCCGGTACCTTTTTCCATATCAGCATGTTCATCTGTTATAACTGGTATTGGTTTATTCATAATAGGTAGGATAACATTTTTACCCACAAATTTTTTATATCTTTTATCATTTTCATTTACTGCAACTGCAGTATCTCCAAATAACGTTTCTGGACGCGTTGTTGCAACATCTAGATAATCATCAGAGTCTTCAAGCTTATATTTCAAATGATAAAATGCACTTTTTTCTTCTTTATAGATTACTTCTTCATTTGATAGTGCAGTTTTAGCAGCAGGATCCCAATTTATGATTTTTTCTCCACGATAGATTAATCCTTTCTTATAATAATCTACAAATATCTTTCGAACCGCTTTATTTAAATCATCATCTAGCGTAAATCTTTCTCTTGTATAGTCTACTGATAACCCTAATGCAGCCCATTGAGAACGAATATTATCTCCATATTCATGTGTCCAGTCCCAACATGCTTTTAGGAAGTTTTCTCTACCATATTCGTATTTATCAATTCCTTGCTCTTTTAATCTTTTTACAACTTTTGCCTCTGTTGCAATGGCTGCATGGTCCATTCCTGGTAACCATAAGGTATCGAATCCTTTCATTCTTTTATATCTTACAATGGCATCTTGTATCGCTGTATCATAAGCATGTCCTATATGTAGTTTTCCTGTTACATTTGGAGGTGGAATAACAATACAAAAAGGGGTTTTATCTGATTTATTATCTGCTTTAAAGTATCCTTTTTCTTTCCATCTATTATATTTTTCTTGTTCTACTAATTTATGATCATATTTCTTTTCTAACATTTTCTTCTTCCTCTTTTCTATATTTTTTATTTTTTCTTTTGGCTTCTTGGATGATTTCTAATAATCCAGATATTTGATCTGGTTCTTCTTCATTCTCATCTATTACATAGGCTCCTATTAAATTATCATTGAAAAATAAGAATTTATTATTTTCTAACCAATCCATTTGTCTGTTTGTCACTCGATTTGGTAGATAAAATATAGCAATTCCTTGGTCTTCTACTGTTTTTATAATCATATGTCCATCTTTGGCAATATCAATTGGTGCCTTTTGATAATCGCCTTCTGTAAAATGATAAGGTAGTCTATATTTTCTTACAAATTCATCTAAGGCTTCTAAATGATTCATCACAATTTCTTGTTCAAAGCATTCCTCTTTTATTTTCTTTTCATTAGGAATAATAATTACTCTTCCTCTTTCTCTCATTCTTCCCCCTCCAATTCTTTTAATATTTCCATCCAGGTATTCACTCGTTTGATTCCTTTTTTTTCTAATTCTTTATCATCAATATCTTTGTTATGCCACGCTGTCATTAATAATTTTTTATCTGAATTTTCTAAATTACATATTCGATCATCTATCGCAATATCAGAATGAATTAAATTTTTATCACTAATAAAGATGTATTGTTTTGGGGATATGAATGGTAAATATTTTTTTAAATAGTCATATTTTTCTTTTAGATTTATTCCACTTATGTCTGGGTTACTCTCTTCATAAAGGTATGCTGTGGCAATATATAATTTATACTTTTGATTTAATATTTTAAGAGTCTCATAACAATCTTTTAGTAATGGACAATCTCCATAAAATGTATGAGTCGTCATATAGTTCCAAAAGCCACCTTTCTTTTCTTTTGAAATTAGATTTTGGAGATAAAAATCTTTTTGATCATTTAATTTATAATTGGTATTTAAATATTCATTGATTCTTTCCATGAAATAAGCATCTGTTATACAATTGTCCATATCAATCATTAATCGTTTCATATTTCCTCCTACAAAAAAACTATTCATCCAAAAGGACGAATAGTTCGTGGTACCACCTTAATTTCTACTATATAAGTAGCTCTTTTTGTTAACGGAATAACCCGGGAATTCTTACTTATTTTCTGAATTCATGCTCCTCTGCTACCTTCATTATTCTTTTTTGTATTCTTTCACCAACATGAATACTCTCTTAAAAAAAAGTTATAATTACTCCTCAGATTCCTTGCATCTGCTAGTAATTATAGCTCATTTTTCTTATTTTATCAATAAATTATTCATAAAAATCATCTAATGGTTCTTTTTCTTCTTCGTCATCTAAGTTGATTTCTTTTTGTTCTGGAACAATATCTTGTAATTCTGTAGAATAATCTACTTTTCCCATTCTAGAGTTTAATGCTTCTTGTGTTAAGTCATTTCCATAATACTTTTCTGCTTCTCTTCTTGTTCTTGATGCAACATATGGTTGTGGTGATTCTAACGCTTTCGTGTAATCGTCATTTTCTAAGGTTTCATTTTTTGACTTGTTATTGGAATGTACTCTATATATTTTAACTGTATTATCCTTTCTTCCATGATGTTTTGCTTTATCTTTTTCAAACTTTTCATTTAATACTACTGCACCAACTGATCCTATTATTCCTGTTGCTCCAATAGCAATTCCTATTGGTACGGTATCAATAGAATCTGTTGATAATTCTTTTTCAACTTGTTGATTTGACTTTTCTTTGTTACTACTATATAGTTCCATATTCAATGATTTCGTTAGGTCTATTGAGTTATTTGTTTTTAATGATTTTAAAGATTTTCCAATATCATTTTCTTTATAGAAATCAGAAAGACTATTTACTGTTTCTTCTGTAACCTCTTCTAAATTAATAAAATATTGATTTGTTTTTTCTAAAGAGTCATATAAACTATTTGTCTTTCTTTTAATAATATTTAAATTATTGTAAATATTATTTAATTCTTCTTTATTTGTAAAGACTTCATCATGTTTATAATTAATCTCTTTCATATATTCTTCTATATTTTCATAAAAGGATGTTAAATCAACACTATTAATGGTGTTATTAATGGAATCTAGAATACTAATGCTATTTGTTAATTTACTATGATCTATATAAACTTTATTATCCATAATTCCTCCTTTTTATAAAGAATAAGTTATTTGTTTTTTCTCTTCTAACCTCTTAATCCTATTTTTTAATATTAATATTTCATTTTCATTTTTTTGTCTATTATTTGATAAGATTCTAATATTATCTTGGTCTCTTTTTATTTGTTCTGTAATTGCACTTATTAGTTGTCTTTTTTCTATTTCTTTTTGATTTATTGCTTCCTCTCTTATCTTTTTTAATAATAGAGTATAGGATATTTTTATTTCTTCTATCTTGTTGATAATATCTATTGCAATATCGTTGGAAGGAGAATATCCTCCGACATTAAAAGCGTCTTTGGATAATCCCCCTGTTTTTATTTCTTGTTTTAATGGTTCATAAATGACTGGATTCATATAGTGTGTGTATTCTTGAAAGTTTGATTGGATCGTTTCTTCAATTTCTGTCGGATTAATTATTTCTTTTGGATCTGTTTTCCAAGTAATCCATTCTACTTTTGACATATTTTCCTCCTACTCACTTTCTAGTTCATTTAATTCCGGAGATATACTACTAAAATATGGATTATAGGCATCTTCCTCTTTATAATATTCATCGTCTGGATGCTCATTTTCTTCCTTTTCTGATGACATTTTTTCAATATCATCTACTGATACATTTAGTGTATTATCATCTTGGTCCCAATCATCCGTATAAAAATCATCATCTTCTATAGCATATTCATCTGTTTCTTCTTCTGTATTTTTGTTATCCATATATGCTTTTGCACCGATTCCAGCAGCTGCTGCTGCACTGATTCCTGCCGCAATTGGAATGACTGATGATGAGGTTAGTTTTTGTTTTGAAACTGGTTTTGTTCCTGATGGAATACGACTATATTTACTATTTTTTATTACTTCATCTATAGATGATGAACCTTTTTTAACAATTTCATCTAGTTCCTCAAGATTTTCTAAGTCTTGTAGTTCTTCACTACCGGTTAAGGCAGCTAATTCTCCTAGGGATGAGGATTCTGTTGTTCCACTTGCGTTGTATCCTGATCCTGAATGATTTTCTCCATTGTTTGTTCCACCTGTATTTGTTACCGTTCCTGTACCTTTAGGAGAAGGTATGAATTGTTCTCCAAGTGATGTGGTTGGTGTAGATTTTACGATACCGATGTTTCCTCCACCGCCCGGTGTAGGGGTGGAATGAGGATATGATGGTATTTTGGGAATTGGTGGTGTATATCTATAAGGCGGAGAATATGAATACGATGGGGTATAATACGATGGGGTATAATACGTTGGCGTTGCTGTTACTGTAGGTAATAAAGTTGGAGTATACCTTTCTTGTTTGGTTGGGCAATATGTTTGAGATGGACTTGCTGTTGGTGTTGGAGATGGTGTTGGTGAGTATGTTGGAGTATACTTTGGTTCTTGAGAACTTCCTCCTTGATTTCTCACTTTTGGATATTCTCCGTTTGAATTTCCACCTGAATTTCCACCTGAATTTCCGCCTGAATTTCCACCTTGATTTTGTCCATTTGAATATGGTTGTTCTTTATTATTACCACCTGGTGCTTCACCTCCAGGAGTATTTTCTCCTCCTGGATTTTCAGTTATTGTACGGACTTTTTCTGAAGTTTTTGGTGTGTCTTGGCTTCCCGTTCTTATTGTGTCATTTATTTCTTGAACAACTGCTTGTGTTGCTTCTCTTGTGTTATTTCCTGGTTTTTGGACTTCTGTTTCTGCCTTTAATTGTTGGTTTGCTACTTCACCTCTTGTTTGTGTTGCAGTTACGGCTACAACTCCTGGGATGGCTGGTGCTGCTGATGCTGCTGCAGTTGTTGCTGCATGAACAACCGATGCTGGATTAATATTTTTAGCGGCTTGTACGACTGATGCTGGATTTAGATTTTTGGCTGTTGCTACTACGCCATCTTTTATATTGGTTAAACCATTCTTTACTGAAGTAACAAGTCCTGCTCCTCCTTCTTTAGCGGTTGTTAGAGCAGCAGTAGCATTGGAAGTTACAGCTGATGCTGCAGATGTTGCAGCACCTTGAATACTTCCGGTAGTCGTTCCTTTGATTGCAGAAATCATTGCATCTACGCCTTTTTTTGTAACCTCTGCTTGTTTTGATCCAATTTTTTGACCTAGTTTTGTAAATTTATCAGAGTAACCTTCAATCTTTATTCCTTTTGCTTCCTCTAAGGCTTGTTTTGCTTTTTCTAACTCTTTAGCATTTCTTGCCACATCATCCGTTGCATCTGCTATTTTTGCAGCAATATCATCACTTGAATTTGCAGCACTATTTATAACGTCATCTGTTTTATCTACTACTTTTGATGTCTGTTTTGCAAGATGATTTATAACATCATCCCCTGAATTCGCGATTCCATTTAAAACATCATCTGAAGAGGATGCAGCATCTTTTTGAAGCATTTGTAATACTTTTTCAGATTTTGCAAGATTATTTGCCGCATCATCTACTTTATCTGCTGCTTGTTGAATGGCTTTAGCCTTTGCAAGTCCTGCAAGTTTTTCTCCGGCTATTCCACCAGCAAAGGCAAATGCAGCTTGTGTTGCACCTGCTTTCACACTTTTTTTCATCGCCTCATTATAACTTAGACCTGCGTTAAGTCCTTTTTCCATCGTGTTACCTAGACCACCTAAGCCATTTGCTGCTACTGCTCCCCATGTTGAGCCTGATGCAGCTTGTAATGCTATGTTACTTGTTAAACCTAAACCTGACGCAGTCGATGCAAGTACTCCTCCTGCCATTAAGTATCCTTCCACTTTTCCAACTACTTTAAGTGCTCCTGCTAAACCACTATCTTCCGTAAAAAGACTTTTTTTTGCAAAATCACTATTATAATATACATTGAACAAATCGTGAGAAAGATCTTTTTTAATAAAGGTTTCTACATCGTTCTGAAATTCATCGAATCCTAGGGCTCCTGCTCCCCATCCAACAACAGTTGTGACTGAATCTATTAAATCCTCCCCAACTGATAAAAGTCCTTCTCCTAACTTTGCTAATGACATGATTGTTGTACTTGATATTTTTTCAAGAGCACTTGATTCACTATAAATCTTTATTGCATCTGCTTTATCATTTAATTGAAGTGCTATTGAATGAATGGATTCTGTAATACTTTCAAATAGAGAATCATATGCTCCCACTTGAATTGTTCCTACATATTGTTGTAATCCTCTTACATTATTTAATTGTTGTAATGCTGCATTAACATTGTCTTGTGCATTTCCTACCACTGTCTTTGCGATACCATTTAATTCATCTGTTACAATTGCAACATTATCAAAATTTGCATATACATCTGCTTCTTTATCGTCTCTTCCTGTCAACCATGATATAAATCCCATTTTCCATTCTCCCTTCAAGCACTTTCGTACAATATACCTATCATAATAATTATAAAAAAAAGTTTGTTATTAGTCAAATGAAAAAGAGGAGTTTACTCTCCTCTTTACTATTTAATTATTTGGTTGCTCCTCAGGCTTTTCTTCTTCTTGTTTTTCAGCCTCTAGGCGTTTTTCTCTTTCTTCTAATCCACCAATCAAAATTTTAGAAATTTCCTTTTGTTTTTCTGTTTCATATCCTTTAAAACATACTTTTTCTATTTGATCATGATTGAAAGCAAATAATTGATCACTTGTTATCATTCCTTCAGGATAAACACATCCACCATAATCAAACATCTTATCTTTTACATCAACCTTACCATTTTTATCATAGGCATCTCCATTAGGAATAATACAATAGCTTATAATCATTAATTCCCTTTTACCACCTTTTAATAGTACTACAGATCCGATTGGTAAAAATTTATTATCAATTTTGTTTTCTTCTTTTATTTCATTTTCCATTTGATTTCCTCCTTTTATTGCAAGTCAGATAATTCTTCTTGATTTCTTGCAGTATAAGATTCTACGTTGTCTTGATAGTAGTCATCTTCTAATTCTTCGCCCGAATCATTACTACTATAATTAACTTCTACAGTGTCTTCATCGCCATTCCAATCTTCTGAGGTTGAAAAGTCATCATCTTCATATATAAACTCATCGTCTTCATCATCTGTTGAGTTATTCTTTTCACGATCAATATATGCTTTTGCGCCAATTCCTGCGGCTGCAGCAGCACTAAGCCCTGCAGCAATTGGAATAACTGAGCTTCCTTTTTTCTTTTTATTAACATTTGTAGGTGTCGTTGAAGTCGGAATCTTACTATACTTACTTCCATTTATTACATCATTCATTGCAGAATCTCTTGTTGCAGCATCATCTAATTCATCATCATGCGTTTCATCGAAATCATCAAATATTTCTTCATCTGTTTTTTCTAATGCTTGTAGAGTTTCTGCTTTTTCAAGTTCATTTACTTTTACACCATTGTCATATGTATATTCATCGTCTCCATATGCACCACCTGCATGAGAAGAATTTCCATCTTTTGGATTATCAGGGTCCTCATATTCAAATATTTTTTCTTTTTCAGTTGGTGGATCTTCTTGTCCTTTAATGCCCCATTCTTCGTTTGGAGTTGTTGGATTATTCGGATATTGATATCCTCCATTTACTCCACGTTGACCTCCTTCATCTGCTCTTGGATATGTTGGAATATCCGGTGCTTCTTTTGTTCCTGGAGGATTTTCTTGCGCTGGAGCAGTTGTTGGAATTGTGTCTGGAATTGTTGTTGGTACAGTTCCTAAAAGGTTCGGAGTTGTGGCTGGATTTGTCTCAGGTGTGGTTGTTGTTATTGTAGCAGGTGTTTGTTCTCCAGAAGTAGTTCCTCCGCCACCTGGTGTATTTCCACCACCTTCTACTTCTCGTTTTTGTATTTCTTTGTCGCCACCTTCTATTGGTATTTCTTGTTTTTGTTCTGGATCTTCTATTACTTCTGGAAGCTTTGTCTTTTCTTCTCCATCTTTAGGTATCCCGTCTTTTTTTGGCTCATCTATTATCGTTTCTACTTTGTTACTAAATTGTTGGTCAGCCATTTTACTTTTTTGAAGTCTTGCATCATTTAATAATGTTGCAGCGGCTGCTGCACCAGCAGTTGATGCAACTGTTCCACCTAAATGGGCCCCGGCAACTGTTCCAAGTCCTTGAATTATACCTGTTACTAATCCTGTTCCCATCGCCGCATTATAGCTTTGACCATTTTTAAGACCTTGTTCCACTCCATAACCAAATCCTGATGCGGCAGTTAGTGCTGGACTACCCAATAGCATTAATCCTGCTGTTTTACCTACTATTTTTGTGGCTCCTGCTATTGCACTATCTTCCGTAATAATACTTTTTTTTGCAAAATCACTTTTATAATACACATTAAATAAATCATGTGAAAGATCTTTTTTTACAAAGTTTGCAATATCGTTTTGAAATTTTTCAAATCCTAATCCTCCTGCACCCCATCCAACTATGGATACTGCTGTATCTAAAATTCCTTCCCCAACAGATGTAAATCCTTCTCCCAGTTTTGAAAGAACCATTGCTCCTCCACTTAAAACTTTTGAAAAAGGATCACTTTCACTATAGATTTTAATGGTATCCGCTTTATCATTTAATTGTTTTCCTAGAGATTGAATCGTTTCAGTTATCGATTCAAATAATGAATCATAGCTATTTATTTGTATTGTTCCTACGTAGTCTGAAACACCATTTACACTATTTACTTCTTGGATAGCTGCTTTTACCTCTTCTTCTGCTTGTTTTACTACTGTCGTTGATATATTGTTAAGTTCTTCAACAACTATTTCTACTTTATCAAAATTGGCATATACGTCTGCTTCTTTTTCACTATGCCCTGTAAGCCACGAAAAAAAGCCCATAAGCTCTCACCTTCCTATCCAGTTACTCTCACTACTCCACTATGAGTTTTTACTGCTATATATGCTTGTTCATTTGCCAACTGTTGTAACTCATCATGTTTTCTGATTGATGCTTCATATAATTCATGGAAACTTTCTACAACTTGGGAAGGAATTTGAGCAATAGAGTCTGCTGTATCTTCAATGGCTCCTGTCATTTTTGTTCCTTGTACAATAATGGCTTCATTTGCATCATTACTCATATCTCTTAACGCACTTGCAATTCGATTCATTGATTCTGTAAATACACTCTCTAAATTTTCAAGTGCTTTTAGTACTTCAACAGGATTAATTTTTGTTGTGGCATCTTCTGCTTGACATGAGGCAATACATTTTGATTCCCTATTATATCCATAATACTTTCTTGGTGCTAGCATTTTATCACTCCCCTTTTTTTGTAATGTATAGGAAAGAGAGAACCTCGGTTCTCTTCTTCCTATACATTGCATAATTGCAATGTATTTTATCCGTTTTGTTCATTACTGTATGCAAGAGATTCAGCAACGATATTACGTATATTTTCTGCAGATAATTCCATAGCAGCTAATGTTCCTGGAATATCATCATTTTGATATTTATTCCAATTTTGTAATAAAGTATCAGCCCATGCTGTTTTGATGTTTCCACCAGCATATCTTCTCATTACTCCATCAAAATCTTCAAATGCAGTTTTCATTTGTCTAGTTACTCTTAAAATTTCATCAGCATCTGAAAGTGCATTTGCTGTATCTGTAATTTCAATATTATTTTGCATAATGTTATAATACTCCTTTCTTTATTATCTCATATTTCCCATAACGTTATTAATTGTTTGTCCTAACTGTTGACCTTTATCACCTAAATATTGTTCTGCTTTTTGAAGTTCATCTCTAATAGCATTAAAAATATCTTCTTTTGAATCAAATTTTTGTTTTAGGCTGTCAGCAAGTGGTCCTCTAATTGATTTTGTAGATGCATTTTGCATTACTGTTGATAGTGCATTATAACTCTTAATATAGTTAGATGCTGCTTGACCTACTTCATCTTCCAATGTTCTAATATCATTTTGATCTACAACTACTGTTTCTCCCATATTCTTTTCACCTCCTAATTTTTATTTAAGAATATGTTTTCCTTCAATCCGAACCCATATCCTATGTCTTCATTGTATATTTTTTTTTTAACTTAATCAAGTATTTTCTATATTTTCTTAACATTTTTTTACATTCTCTTTTTCTTGTTAATCCTTTTTCATTTTTATATTTTTATATCGATTCGTATTTTTTTGCATATCTTATAGTATAGAGCTTATCTCTATAGAAAGGAGTTATATGGAAAATAATTATATTCATGAAATTATTTGTAAAATCTTAATGTTGCAACATCAAGATTTTGATTCTGATCTATCTAGTTGTGATAAACCATTTTTAGGTCCAAGTATTCCAAATTCTGTTTATAATACTAGACCAATTCAATTATACAATTCTTATACTGCTACTCCTTGGAGTTTTTCCTATACTTCAGATGGAACAACTTCCTCTAGTGATATTTTTCGAATTGAATCCTGTGATACTGGTACAGTAACTGTTCGTCTCTTATCTTATGATGTTGCTAGTAACACTTATACCAATTTAAATCAATTTGTGACTATTCGATTTGATACCATTGGTGCAATTCGTTGTTTACCGGATACTTTCATTACATTATAAAAGAATATCCATTTTTTACGGATATTCTTTTTCTATTTCAACAATTTCATTTATTGGTATTCTGTTACTATCAACTGTTATAATCTCTTTCTCCGTTTTATCTATTATATATGTTTTATATTCTTTTTCTTTTGTTTTGATTATCATTTTATTATGATATAACAGATTTCTATTTTGGAATAATTCATTTATTTTATCTTCTATATTACCCTCTTTTACATAACAATATTTTTTATTATTTTGTGAAATATTTTTCGAATTTGTTTTATATATATTATCTATTTTATTCATTTTTTCTCCTCACTTTATTTTATGATTTTTACTAATAAAAATACTATCTTTTTGATATAATATTACTAAGGGTGGTCATATGAGACAAAATAAACTTAATTATTCTATTTTAATTCCTATTATATTATTATCTTTAATTAGTATTATAACAATTTATAGTGCTTTGACTTATACGTCTCCTTCCTTGGGAAATTTGGCTCTTAAGCAGGCTATTTGGTATTTTGTTGGATGGATATTAGTTTTTATTTTGATGAGACTAAAAAATGATTATTTATACCAACGAACATGGATTTTATATATTTTTGGAAATGTTCTATTAGTTGGTTTACTTTTATTTGCAGATCCTATTAATAATAGTAAATGTTGGTTTGTTATACCTGGCATTGGAAGTATTCAACCTAGTGAGTTTATGAAAATATTTATTATGCTTACTTTGGCCACTATGATTCATAATTTTAAAAGTGATTATATAAGTCCCACTTGGAAAGATGAGTTTCTTTTTTTACTAAAGACTTTTATTATTGTTTTAATCCCATCTATTTTAACATTTCTACAACCGGATACTGGTTGTGTTATTTTGTATTTTGTTATTTATATTTCCATGATTTTTGTTTCAGGAATTCGTCTTAGATGGTTTCTTATTGGATTATTCATTTTATTAGGCTTTGGTAGTATTTTCTTATATCTTTATTACTTTAAGGAAAATATTTTTATTTCGATTTTTGGTTCTTCTATTTATTATCGTCTTGAAAGAGTTTTTAACTGGAGTGATGGTTCTGGTTTACAGCTTGAAAATGCTCTTACGGCAATCGGTTCTGCTGGATTGTTTGGCCATGGTTATAATCATACACCAATTTATTTTCCCGAATCTAGTACAGACTTTATATTTGCTGTTTTTGCATCTAATTTTGGTTTTATAGGTGTCATAATCTTATTATTCATTATTCTTACTTTAGATGTTAGTATTTTTGCTTTATCTAAGAAGAAAATTGAAGATACAGATCAGTTTGTTATTTCTGGTATTCTTGGAATGTTATTCTTTCAGCAGATACAAAATATTGGTATGACTTTGGGCCTTCTTCCTATTATGGGTATTACTTTACCATTTGTTTCTTATGGTGGTAGTAGTTTATTATCTTATATGTTAATTGTTGGAATATTATTAAATATTTCAAAAAAGAAAAATAGAACTTATCGTTATAAATAAGTTCTATTTTTTTCTTAATACTTCTTCATATACTTCACGTAGCTGTTTTCCAACATTCCGGATATCTCTTTCTTGGGCTACTTTGTAGGCTTCTTTCCCTACTGGTGGTAATTCCTTATTAATAATCTTTTTGATCTTATCTTCAAATTCATCTATATTTTTTGCTTTATATACATTTTTTCCGTCTTCTAACCAATCTTCAAATATTGGGATATCTCTAATAACGGATGTTGCCTCACAAGCACAGGCTTCAATGATTGGGATTCCTTCTGTTTCTTCATATGTTGGGAATAAATAAATATCGCATCCATTCATGGCTTCCACAATAATAGATTGTTCTACATATCCTGCAAAAACTAAATTATCTAATTTTGTATTTACGGCTTTTCTTACATCTTTTGTTGTTGCGGATAACGGACTATAACCAAACCAGATGAATTTATATTCTGGCATTCTTTTTGCTAGTTCCACAAAATCAATAATTCCTTTTCTTTCTATATATAATCCTACTCCAACAATTACTTTATCATCTTCGCTATAATGATATCTCTCACGAAATCTTTTTCTTGCTAATTCATCTTTTTTAAATTTATCTAACTCAATTCCATTTGATATTGCATATATTTTATTTTTAATTCCATATCCTTCTAATAATTTTTTAGAGTATGGAGTTGGAGTAATGATTACATCTCCTAATGTATAGCATTTTATTATCCATTTTTTAAATGCTGGTGAAATTTGTTTTGAAAAAATGAATCCTTTTTTAAAATCTTCTTCTGTCGAATGAGCATGATATACAACTTTTTTACCTTTTTTATGGGCTTGTTTTGCAAGAGCAAATGAGTTTGGTCCATAGAAGTTAATATGAACGATATCATAATCATCTTTTAAAGAAGTTGTATATTCAATATTTTCGTATTCAAGGGCTTTCATTTGATGATTAATTGCTTTTCCTAACCCACTTTTTGAAAATATTTTTTCTCCCTCTGTATATAATAGAACTTTCATTTTTTCATCTCCACATTTATTATATCTAAGGATAATAAAAAAGACAAGTTTTGCCTTTTTTACTAACTAAATTTGTTTTCTTCCACAATGAGCACAAAACTCTCCTGTAACAATTTTACCACATCCAGGACAAAATTTATTTCTAAATTTAATTTTTCTGTTATGTTTTGACATAATGCTTAATTTTCTAAATGATAAAATATATAAAATAATAACAAAGATTATAAAGGCCGTTACTAAAATATCATATCCTGACATTAAACAAAAATCATATATTCCATGTAAAATCATTGGAACGATTATACTCATTGTTAAGTATTTTTTTTCTTCTTTTCTCTTTTTTCTTAATCCAAATTGTTTGGCAACACTTAAGTAATATCCCATAAAGATTGCATCACATGCATGACCTGGTACTGCTGATATTCCTCTTAAAATGGCTGTTTCAATACTATAGGTACTAATAACGTATAAAATGTTTTCTACAAAAGCAAAACCTAATGAGACAAAGACAGAATAGATAATTCCATCATATAGTTCATCAAAGGCCCTATGATGATATGCTCCCATATATACCATAAGCCATTTACAAAACTCTTCTACCAATGCTACTCCAAAGAATGCATAGAGCAAGATATCTACTACACTTCGATAACTTTTTTCTGTGTCCATAAATGGAAGAAATAATTCCATAAAGTTTGATATCAATAGAACTAAAATACAAGAGATAAAGCCAAAGAAAAATAGTTTTATTAATAAAGTCATTGGTTCTTTATTTTTATCTTTTAAGTATACAATCATTAAAATAATTACAACTGGTATGATTGCTAAAAAAAGTAAGAATGAAATAGGTATATATTCTTCAGTCATTTTTACCCCTCCTATTATTATATAGTATATCATGACTTTTCCTTTATTTTTATTTTTTTTGCTTTTTCTTTACAAAAAAAATCAAACTATAATAGCTTGATTTATTTCATAATGGTGTCCACGAGGCGACTCGAACGCCTGACCGATCGCTTAGAAGGCGATTGCTCTATCCAGCTGAGCTACGTAGACATAACTCGTGACACCATAAATTATAATATAAAAGCATTTGAAAAACAAGTGTTTTTTTCACTTTTAGCCATCTTTTGAGATTAATTTATCTATTTTTCCATTTACTTTAAATAAAACTGATGAAATATCATAATTAGAAAAGACAGAATAGGCAATTGTATTTAAGACTTCTTCTTTTTTATCATCTATTATTTTTTCATTTAAATCAATCATGAATACATTATTTTCTTCTTCATAGTTTATCATTTCTACTTTGGGATTTAAATAACTTATTAAATTGGTGGGAATATTATCTTTTAATTCATCCATAATTATATCTATCTTTTCTCTATCATCACTTATATATTTTGTAACTGGTAAATAATATTCTTCATCATTTAATAATTCATTATAGTAAACTACAACCTTTTGAATATTATTTCGATTCATTATTTTGTTTTCTAAGTTGATGGGAAAATCTTCATCTAAATCATTTTCATATCCTTTAATAGATTCTCCTTCTATTTTTAATTTTATTTTTTCAATGGATTTCGAATCAATTAAGGAGTGAACCATTCCAGAAATTGTTTGTTCTAAATTATTTGTTTTTAAAAAATCTTTTGATAAATTTAATGATAATACTTTATTATCTAGACTTTGTTCTATTATTTTTGTTTTTTCTGGGATATATCCATTAAAATTATGATCCATATTCGTGTTTGTCTTTTTTAAGTATTCTATTATATTATATACTGTTTTTTCTACGCTCGTGTTTTCTATAAATACGTCTACTTCTACTAAATATTGATTATTATCTAATAAGTATACTGTTTTATTTTTTATTCCTGTTGTATTTTCCAACACAAGGTTTGTTTTTAATACTTTTTCTTTTGGTATTTTTATTATTGTTATCATACTTATCATTCCAAATATTATCCATACTATTATGAATAATTTTTTCATAGAATCACCCTTTTTAATCTATGAAATAAGTGTACTTTTTAGTACACTTAAATCACTAATTCATTTAATTTTATTAATTCAACAACAGTACTTGCTCTTCCTTTGGTTCCTAGTTTTTGCATTACATTGGAAATATGATTTCTAACTGTTTTTTCACTTATATTTAAACGCTGTGCAATTTCTTTTGTTGTGTAGTTTTCTATCAATAGTTTGAATATTTCTTTTTCTCTTACTGTTAGAATATTATTCATAAAACCACCTAAATTATTGTATGTTCTTTAAAAAAATTGGTGTTTAATTCTTTTGAAATTTTACTGTAATATTCATTGGTTCATTATATTCCTTTTGAATTAATTTCATAATATTATTGGCTAATACTTTATCATGTTCATTTGAAATACATATTACGGATATATTTGGATCATCTATTTTTGTATAACAGTCTAGATTAAATTCTTTTTTTAATTTTTTTTCAAAATTTTCTTCTTTACCTTGAACTTCATTTAAATATTTTAATAATTCAAATGTATTATTTTTTTCTTCTGTTGATAAGTTATCACTTGTAAGAGAGGTTTCTAATGACTCCATTTTTTCTTTTCTTTGTTCTTCTTTACTTACTCTAAGTGCTGTTAGAGAGTATTCTTCTTCTATTTTATCTTTTTCTTGTGAATTTTGCTTTTCCGTTTGAATTTTAATCTTTTCTAATGTTTCGTTTGGCATTGTTACATAATATACTCCTAGTACTAATATTAGACTAAATAGTGTCATAAACCATATATTTTGTTTGTTTATCATTTTATCCTCCTATTTGTATATTTTTATGCATCAAAAAAAAGAATATTCTTAACTATTCTTTTTTCTTAATAATTTTTCAACGGCTTTCATTAGACCTATCTTACCATATGGATATGTAAGAGAGCCTTGCATGTAGGCAATGTATGGTTCTCTAATTGGTCCATCACAAGATAGTTCAATAGATGATCCTTGGGTAAATGACCCACTTGCCATAATAATTTTATCATCATATCCAGGCATATCTCCTGGTTCTACTACGGCATTGGAATCAATAGCAGAACCTTCTTGAATTCCTCTTGTGAATTCAATTAAGTCATCGGCATTGTGAAAAATAATGTTTTGGACAATATCTACACGTTCTTCTTGATAGGTTGGTTCTACTTCATACCCTAATTTTTCTAGTACTCTAGATGTTAATACTGCTGTTTTTAGGGCAGACGTTACAACAGATGGAGCAAAATATATTCCTTGCAGAAGTTGTTTATTTACACCTAGAGATGGACCTACCTCTCTTCCTTCCCCTGGAAGAGTTAGTCGTTCTCCACATAATTCAATTAAATCATGTCTTCCAGCAATGTATGCTCCATTCGGTGCAATTCCACCACCTAAATTTTTGATTAATGATCCAACTATAATATCTGCTCCTACAGCAAGTGGTTCTCCTTCACTTACAAATTCACAGTAACAATTATCAACCATTATAATTACATTTTCATCTATTGCTTTAATTTGTTTTATTACTTTTCCAATTTTTGATAAATCAATACTTTTTCTTGTAGAATAGCCTTTGCTTCTTTGAATTTCTATAACTTTTACTTTATGATTTTTGACGTATTCTTCAATTTTATCATAATCAAAATCATTATTTACTAATTCAATTTGATCATATTTTACTCCAAAACTCTTTAAAGAACTTGGATTTTCTTTAATTCCAATTACTTCATCTAATGTATCATATGGTTTTCCACTAATACTTAATAGAGTATCTCCTGGTCTTAATAGAGCAAAAAAACATACGTTTAGAGCATGAGAGCCTGATATAAATTGATTTCTTACAATTGCATCTTCTGCTTTCAATACATCTCTAAATATTTTTTCTACTGTTTCTCTTCCTAAATCATTATATCCATATCCTGTTGTTTCATGAAAACAAGATTCTGTTACTTGGTTTTTATGAAATGCACTTAATACCTTTAAACTATTATAATCACAGGCCTTATCAAGTTCTTTGAATTTTTCTTCACAGTCTTTTTCACATTCATTTACTAATTGAATTATTTCATCACTTATTCCTAAATCACTATACATGTTATCCTCCTATCCATTGTATTTTCCACCATCTACTCTAATCACGGAATCATTTATATAATTTGCTTTTGATGATGCTAAAAAAACAACTACTTTGCTGATTTCTTCTGGTTCTGCAAAACGTCCTAATAATATTTTTTTCTTTTCTTCTGCAATTTGTTCAATACTTAAATTTTTATTCATACCTGTTTTTACCCATCCTGGACAAATACAGTTTACTTGAATATGTGGTGCAAGGTATCTTGCAAAATTATGAGTTAGTGAAATAATTCCTGCCTTAGATGCATCATAATCACAGCTTTCTGGATAGTATGTATCTATTGCATTTGTTGAGGAAATATTGATAATCTTTCCTTTTTTAGCCTCTTGCATCACTTTTCCTACATATTTACTACATAAATATGTTCCAATCACATTAACATCTAGGATTCTTTTAAATTCTTTGATATTTTTGTCCATTAACAAACTATCTCTACATACACTTGCATTGTTTACTAATATATCAATCCCACCAAATTGATCCACAATGGTATTCACCATTTTTTCAACTTCTTCTTCTTTCGATATATCACATTTTATTGTTAATACGTCTACTTTGTATGTTTCTTTTATTCTTTTTTCTAATTGTTTGGCTTCTTGTTCATGGTGACAATAATTGATTACTACGGTAACTCCTTGTTTTGCAAATTCTTCAATGCAACTTGCACCAATTCCTCGATTACTTCCTGTAACTAATGCAACTACTCTTTTCATATTATTCCTCACTATTCTGTTTCTGTTTTTATGTTTGTAATAAACTCTTCTAAATTTTTCTTTTTAGCGGAAGTTAATATTGAATGTACATTTCCTTCTACAACATAAATAATACTTGGTTCAATAATATCATTTTCTACTAAATTTATTTTTTTTAATATTGTTAGATAGTTTTTTTGGGTTGACGTATTTAGTATTTGGTATGGAATATTTTCTTTTTTAATAACTTCCTCTAACGCTTTACAATTGGAACATTTATCTTTTTTTACAAGGATTATAAATGTTTGGTGATTCTCTATATTTTTTTCTATATTAGATGTTATTATTCCAAACTTATTCCTTAAGAATAAGATAAAAGGAATTGAAAAAATTATAATTATAACTATTGTAAATACAATATTTCTTAATAAATTTTCTAAATCCTCATCCATTCCTATTACCTCCCTACTGATTTTTGGGAAATTAAGGCTTCTTTTCTTTTTTCAAACTCTTTTTTAGATACTCCAAAGATTGGGTGGAATGTGTTATTCTCTGTTACCATACTTTCACCAATTTCATGTAAATAAGATTCTCTTTCTACAATCTCCTCTAATGATAGTTTTAATATTCCTGTACTATTTTTTATACATTCTAATTTTCTTTTTCCATAAAGATATGCAAAAACACTACATATATGTGTTTTATTATGTATAATAGCTTGCGGTATTAGATACTCTTCTCCAAATTCTCTTTTAATATAGAGAATGCTATCTTCTAATTCTAGAGCAGTTTTTACAAATACAATTCCAGTAATTGGTACATTATATTTTTTACATACATCAATTATTTTTTGAACTTCTTCTGGTTTTTTTACAAATGTATTATTGGTTGGTTTATGGCCTAATTCTTTCATCGTAATATTATATATTTGTCGTATTTCTTCAGGCGTTCTTTTAAATACAGAGCCTTTAGGTTCTATCTTTAAATCTTGGCATACTTCTATAATCTTAGACATTGCATCTGGGTTTTTACGAAATACGCTTGCATTGAGTGCAAGATTATTATCCTGACAAATATCTAGAATTCCTTTTACTTCTTGTGGCTTTCTTTTAAACATAGCATCTTGATATGGTACTTTATATTGTTGACAAATCTTTAAGATTTTATCAATTTCTTCTGGTGTTCTAAAAAACATTGAATTACATATCTTTATTTGATTCTCTTCACAATAATTTATTACATCTTGAAAATTGCTTGCACTTTTTTGAAATAGTGTACCTGTTACTTTTATTCCTTTTTCCTTAGCAATTTTTAAAATATCGTTTACTTCGTTCGGTGGTTGGTTAAAGACGTTTGGTGTGATATTTACTTCATAGTCCTGGCATAATTTTATAATTTGTTTAATTTCTTCTAGACTTCTCTGTAAGTATGTTGGACTGTATTTCATGTTATGTCTTTTTAAATATGTGATAATCATATTAAATTCTTTCGGTGTTTTAAGAAATACACTTCCTGTTGGTAGTATTTTGTTCCATTTACACAATTGTAGAATTTCTCTTACTTCTTCTGGGGTTCTATGAAACATGGTATTTTCTAATTTTATATTTTTATCATCACAGATTGCTATTATTTCTTCTATTTCTGATGCTGTCCGATAAAAAATAGATCCTTCTTTTTTCAAATTATATTTTTCACATAATTCCATTATTTTAGCAATTTCTTCTTCTCTTTGTTTAAAAATGGATCCTCCAATTGTTTCGATTTCCCTTTTTTTACAAAATTCTATAATATTCTCTATTTCTGTTGCACTTCTTGCAAACATGGATTCCACAATATCTATTTTATTTTTATTACATATTGCAATAATTCGTCTCATTTCTTGTGGTGTTGTCATAAACATACTTGCTTTTACTTTTAAATGATATTCTTCACAAATATTTAATATTTCTTCTATATTTTCAGGATTTGTTCGAAAAATTAATCCTTTTAAGTCAATCTTGTTACTACGACAGGTTTCAACAATACCCTTAAAATCTTCTAAGGGACAACCATACATACTCGGAGAAAGATTGATATGTTCTTTTTGGCAGTATTCTTTCATGATACGAAGTTCAGATGAATTCTTATGGAAAATAGATCCTGTTATTGGGATTTCTTCTTCATTACAAAACTTAATATCTTTTATTACTTCATATGGTGGTTGGTTAAATACTGTTGTTGTTACTGGTATTTTATAATAATTACATATTGCTATAATTTCATCAATTTCTTGATATGTTCTTGATGATGTACAAGCACCTAATAAGACATTTTTTTCTAATACTTCTCCAAATAAATAATAGATTAATCTTATTCTATTTGATTTTACTCTTAGAATCGTAGTATTTTTATTAATTGCATCTATTCCAAAACATTCCTCTGCCATACTATATGAATCTTTCAGATCTTCTTCGTTTAAAGATAAAATATGAAGACATCCTTCTACACTATAATTATCTATTTTTTTATCTTGTAAGAAGTTATAGTTATTTTTGATAACATCTTTTTTTTGCTTTAAAATACTCGGACATTTTTCTATATTTTTGGTACTGATTCCTAATTCCTTTTTTAAATATTCTAATACTTCTAAAACATTTTCACTTGATGTTTCTTGTTCTAACATTTCGTATTGTTCTTGCTTTAGTTTTATATCATATTCTTGTAATACTTTCCATATATTTTTACTCATTTTCTATGCACTCCCATAGTCCTGTATTTTCTTCGATTTTTTCTACGTATTCAACTCCTAATTTTTTGATTAACTCATCAACCTTTTCTTGAAATAGTGTTGGATCTTGAAGAAATGAATATGGATAAAGCTCAAATAATTCTATCACATTATCATATCCTCTATTTTTTAAATAATCTAAATTGTCTAATAGATCTTCTTTATTATCTTTCAATTCTTTTAATATACTGTTTCCATATATTTCCTGTAACTTTTCTAGTTTTAAATTCATAGAAAACACCTTCCTATTCTTATTGTACTATAAAGAATCAAAAAAGGAAAAGATTCTAGTGAAAAAAAGATATGTATGACATATCTTTTACTTTGTTTTTTTAATATCAATATAGGCTTCTTCCTCATTTAATTTATATTTATTCTTTAAGTCTATATCTTTTATTAATTCATCTCCTAGTACTTCTCCCATTATGTATGCTTTATAATGTTTAAACATTTCTTCTACTTTATCTGTTCCATTATAATATACTTTGATATGATCTGTAATTACAAAGTCTTTTTCTTTTCTTAATGCTTGAACATTTCTTACAAATTCTCTTGCTAAACCTTCAAGTATTAAATCTTCTGTTAATTCTGTATCTAGTACTACAATTGTTTTATTATTACTTGTAGATGCATATCCTTCTTTTTGTTTTATAGAGATTATTGTATTTTCATTGTTTAATTCAAAGTCTTCGTCTCCAAGTTTTATTTTTAATCCTTTTTCATTAATTTGTGAAATCTCATTTGATGTTAGTTTTTGTAATGATTGTTGTAATTCTTTCATTTTTGGACCTAATGTTTTTCCAAGTACTTGGAAATTAGGTTTTACTTGGTACTCTAAATATTCTGTCATATCTGTCATGAATTGTACTTCTTTTACATTCAATTCTTCTTTTATAATTGGTAGTAGATCTCCAATAATCATTTCATCTGATTTTGGTAATATTAATTTTGAGATTGGTTGTCTTACTTTTATGTTTGCTTCTTCTCTTGCAAATCTTCCTAGAGAACAAATATCTCTTACAAGATCCATTCTCTCTTCTACTGTCTCATCCATGTAGGATGTTTCTTCTTTTGGAAAATCTGCTAGATGAACTGATTTTTCTCCCGTTAATTTTTGATAAATCTCTTCTGTAATAAACGGTGTCATTGGTGCACATAATTTACATAAAGTAACTAGTACTTCATATGTTGTTCTATATACTTGTTTTTTTGATTCTGTTAGTTCTGAATCCCAGAATCTTCTTCTATTTCCTCTGATATACCAATTTGATAAATCATCATTTAAAAATGGTACGATAAGTTTTGCTGCTTTGTTTAAATCATATTCTTGATATGCTTCATTAACACCCTTTATTAATTTATTTAATTTTGAGATTAACCAACGATCCATTAATTGTCTATCTTTTACTGGAATATCATATTCCCTTGGATCAATATGATCAGCATTAGCATACATTTCAAAGAATGAGTATGCATTTTTTAATGTAGAATTATATTTTGAATAGATTTCTTTTAACCCTTCTACATCGAATTTTAATGGAGTCCATACTGGGGATGCATATAGCATGTAAAATCTGACAGTATCTGCTCCATATTCTTCCATAATTTCAAATGGAGAGATTGCATTTCCACGGGATTTATGCATCTTTTGACCGTTTTTATCTAATAGTAAATCGTTTACTAATACATTTTTATATGGAGTCTTTCCTGTTACAAAAGTTGATACAACTAATAATGAGTAGAACCATCCTCTTGTTTGATCAATTCCTTCACAAATAAAATCTGCAGGGAATTGTTGTTCAAATACCTTTTTATTTTCAAATGGATAATGGTATTGTGCAAATGGCATGGCTCCACTATCAAACCAACAATCCATTACATCTTTTACTCTTTCCATTTTTTTACCACAATGTGGACATTTGATATGTACATCATCTACGTATGGTCTATGAAGTTCAATTGTCTCGTCAATATCTTCTATTGCTTTTTCTACTAATTCTTTTCTAGAACCAATCATTTCATCATGGCCACAACTACATCTCCATAATGGAATTGGAGTTCCCCAATAACGGTTTCTTGAGATTGCCCAATCGTTCATATTTTCTAACCAATTACCAAAACGCTTTTCTCCAACATAGTCTGGGTACCAGTTTACTTTCTTATTTTCTGCAATAATTTCTTTTTGTTTTGCAGTTGTTTTAATGTATAAGGATGGTTTTGAATAATAAACTAATGGTGTTTTACATCTCCAGCAATGTGGATAGTCATGGTTCATTTTTTGTTTTTTGAATAATTTATCTTCTTGAGAAAGATATTTGATAATTTCTATTTCTAGTTCTGGGTCAACAACTAATCTTCCTTTCCATGGCCCTTCTGTATAACATCCATCTTCTCCTACTGGATTTAACATGGCTAAATCATATTTTAATCCAACTTCATAGTCATCTTGTCCAAATGCTGGTGCAATATGTACAATTCCCGTACCATCTTCCATTGTGACATAATCTGCTGTTGTTACTATGAATGCTTTTTTATTTTCTGGTACTTTTAGAATTGGCATTAATTGTTCATATTCTCTATTTTCTAAATCTTCACCAAGATATTCTTCTACAACTTCATAGTCATCCCCTAGAATCTTATTGGCTAGGGCTTTTGCTACTATAAAATTATATCCTTTTGATAAGCATTTTACATAAGTTTCTTTTGGATTTACACACAATGCAGTATTTGATAATAATGTCCATGGAGTAGTTGTCCAAACTAAATAATATGTATTATCTTCATCTTTTGCTTTGAATGGTACATATACTGTATTAACGGAAATTTCTTTGTATCCTTGTGCTACTTCGTGTGAAGCAAGTCCTGTTCCACATCTTGGACACCATGGTACAATTTTTAATCCGTCATAAATATATCCTTCATCATATATTTTTTTTAGGATCCACCATTCTGTTTCAATATAATTATTATCATATGTTACATATGGATGTTCTAGGTCAATGAATTGTCCCATTTCTTTTGTGAATTTGGTAAAATATTCTTCATTTTTCCAAACACTTTCACGACACTTTTGATTAAATTCTTTAATACCATATTTTTCAATATCGCCTTTACCGTTGAACCCTAATTCTTTTTCAACTTGCACTTCTACTGGTAGTCCATGAGTATCCCAACCTACTTTACGTACTACACGATATCCTTGCATTGCCTTATATTTTGTAATGGTATCTTTTAATAATTTTGCCATCATATGATGAATTCCTGGCATTCCATTTGCTGTTGCTGGTCCATCATAGAAAACAAAGTTTTCTTTTCTTTGTTTGATACTTTTTTCAAATATTTTATTTTTCTCCCAGTATTCACTATATTTTCTTTCTACGTTACATGTCTTATCTGTATCAATTTTTTTAAACTTCATTTTTACCACTCCTCTATGCAAATATTACGTAACTATAATAAACTGTAAATAACATTAAAAATATGATTCCTTCTTTTCTTGATATTTTATAATCATTAAAGGAAAACATAAATAATAATATGGCTGATATTAACATTACTAATAGATCAATATAACTGAATGCAATAATTCCAATTCCTCCAAATATTGTAATAGGGACTCCTATAACCATTCCAATATTAAATATATTACTTCCTACTACATTTCCTATAGCAATGTCATATTCTCCTTTTCTGGTTGCTGTAACACTGGTTACAAGTTCAGGAAGAGATGTTCCTAGGGCAATAATTGTTAAGGAAATCATTCTTTCACTTACTCCCATTGCTTTGGCAATAAAAGTTGCACTATCTACTACAAAGTTACTTCCCAATATAATTCCAATCAATCCAACTATTGTAAATAAGAATGACTTTTTCATACTTAATACTTTTTCATCAGAATCATCATTTATTTTATTTCTTGTTAGAGTAATTAAATAATACATAAATACTCCAAAAAATAATAATAGTACGATTCCATCTCCTCTAGTAAAGGAATTCATTGTCGCTTTATCAAAAACATTATCTGATAGCATTACCGCAAAGGCTGTCGTTATCATCATGGTTATTGGTAACTCTTTTTTTACCGTTGTGTTTTTTACATTTAGGGAATGAAATAGAGACGATACTCCTAATATTAATAAAATATTTAAAATATTACTTCCGATTACATTTCCTAAAACAATATCTCCGCTTCCAGATATTAGTGATTTAACACTTACTGCAAATTCTGGTGCACTTGTTCCAAAGGCTACTATGGTTAAACCAATTAGAATTTTTGATACTTTAAAATTTGCTGCAATGCCACTTGCACCATCTACAAAAAAATCTGCTCCTTTTATTAGAACAACAAAACCTATTATTAATAAAACTGTTTGTAAAAACATATAATCCTCCTTTTTTATTCTTATGTAGATAAATAAAAAAAAGAACGAAACGTCTAAGGACGAATCATTCCGTGGTACCACCTTAATTTATAGTAAAACTATCTTAAAACTATAACGCGTTACCGTATTTATCTTATCCATAAATCGCAACTTGAAAGTGATCTGAATATTTCTTCCTAATCTATTTTCACCAACCATAGACTCTCTACTTATTCCAAAATATTCCGTCTTTCGCAAATGCTTTCACGAACTAATATAACACATATCATTTTTAAATTCAACTGATTTTGTTGTGTTTTTGTTATTATCTTATTTTCTGTTTTTCATTTTAAAAGTAGACTTACGTCTACTCCTTTTCTATTTTTATTTGATTTATTTCTTCTAGTAATTCTTGTTGTTCTTCTATTATTAATTTTATCTTTCTTTTTACTTGTCTCATATTCTTTTCTAATAATAGTCTTTCTGCCACAATTTTTTCTGTTCTAATTAAGGCATCATTTATTATTTTTGATGCACTCTCTTTCGCATTTTTAATAATCAATTCTTTTTCATCTTGTGCCATTTTGCGGATATTTTCTCCTACCTTTTCTGATTGAAGTAAAGCATCCTTTATTTGATTTTCACTTTGTTTATATCTTTCGATTTCTTCTTGTAATTTTTTTATCTCTTCTTGTTGTTCTTTTACTTTTTTGACAATGGATTCTGTTTCGGTTATTACATGACTTACAAAATCGTTAACTTCTTTTCGATTGTATCCATTTTCTTCATAACTAAACTTTTCCATAGAACCACCTCAGAGATAAAAGTTATTATAACCTATTTCTTAAAAGAAATCATCCTCTGAGTCACTTTTTTCTTCTGTTTCTTCTTTTTTTCCTCTAGAATTTTTTGCTGTCGGAGTATTATCATCACTTATTTTTCCGTCTACAAGAACATTTTTAGGGGTACATAAGAAAATTCCCCCTCCTAGTTTTTGAATATCTCCTCCTATCGCATAGATTGTACCGTATAAAAAGTCTACAATTCTTTTTGCTTGTTCTGGAGTTACTCTTTTCAAATTTACAACTACGGCATTTCTATTTTTTAAATAATCCGCTATTTGTTGACTTTCTGAATATGCGCGTGGTTCTAGTAACATCATTCTTGATCCAGCAATTCCATTTTGCTCATGATATTCTTCTTTTGATGTTGTGTAATAGGATTCATCTTCTTGTTGTTTTTCATCATCATCTGATCCTCCTCCAAAAAAACGATTAATTTTATCTTTCACATTATTTTTTTCTTTCATAATTGTCCTCCAAATACTTTTGCTATTCATCTACTATAAGTTATTTTATCATATATTTTTTAAAAGAAAAAGTCCAAATTTGCATTTCTATTTATCATTTGAACTTTTTTTATTACCCTACTGGTGTTAGCATCATTGGATTTACGGCTTGTGTTTCTGCTGGATTTTGTGGAATCATTTGTTGTGGCATTACTGGTTGAGATGCTTGTTGCATGTTTGCTTGAATAATTTGTTGTGTTACGTTGTTTTGTTCCATTGGTTGTGGCATTGCTGGTTGAGCAGCATTTTGCATACCAAATGGATTTGCTGCCATCATTTGTTGAGCCATAGCTGTAGCATCTGCATTTGCAACAGCTTGAATGTTTTGATTTTGGACTGGTGCTGCCTCTGGTTCTGTATACCAAACTTTTTCAAGATCAACGTTATTTGATAATGGTCTTGGATTTGGTAAGTCTATATACATTGTTGTAGGTACTTTAAAAGCACTTCCAAAAGCAATACAATTTCCTGGTTTCAAATTCTTTAATTGTAAAACAATTTCGGCCGAAACAAATGGAACCATCTCTTTAATATATTTTAAATCTACCGGGTGCATCGTTCTTAAAATAACAAAATTTACACACTGAGATACACAGGTATCGGATAACTCACTTGGTCTTTGAGTAATCATTGCTAAAAATATACCATATTTACGTCCCTCTTTAGCAATACGTTCGAATATATTATATCCTAACAATTCAATATCACTATCGTGTTGTACATAACGGTGTGCCTCTTCGATGATAATATGAAAGGCTCTGCTACCTCTTGGTTTAATCATACTTGATTTGATAAATAGCATTCTTGAAATGATTTTTGTAATAACTTTAGCAATACGATCATCTACATAGTTTATGTTAAAGTTTACAATTTGTACTCTACCACCTGTTGTAGGATCCGTTGTCAAGGTATCAATAAACTGGTCTCTTGTAACATATTTTGGATAAGTAAAGTAATGTCTGTTATCTCCTGTTGCTAAGGTATGTAAACGTACACTCATAACGTTTGCATTATCAAATACTTTATTACTTTTTAAAATACCTTCATTAATAAGCGCAAAGTCCATAGCAAGTTCTAGATCATTTAATGAATAATATGGATTTGCATCTGATTCATCTAGAATTTCATCTTCTAGTATGTATCCTCTTATAAACTCTACAACTAATTCCATCTCTTGCATTTTACCTGTTTTATCAACAAATAAACATTGTTTAAAAGTACGAGTATATCCTGGTTGTACAATTTGACTTTCCAAATTAAGGGTTGGTGTATTAAATTTTGTCATTACACCTATTACTTGGTCACGAATTTTGGTTGATTCATCTCCACTTAATAGGATATCTTGTACTGCTCTTGCAATAATATCATTTTTTCTTTTTATAACTTTATCACTTGTACCTGTTAAGATACGTACAAGTTTTAATGTTTTTTCAATAATAGGTAATTGAGATGGTGAGTTTGCATCTAGTAATAGTGCTAGATCATCTACATCTAATAACCAAACTGGGATTCTTAAAATTTCACAATCTGGATCGATAATATTTGTTGTATATGATTTATATCCTAATTTAGAGTTTACATCATGTAATCCACTAAAGGCGTGCGTATACTCTCCATAGGCATCGAAGAAGAATAGGGATGAATTAATTGGTGGTGTTGGACTACTAGTAAATAGTTTTTGTAGGATAGATGCAACTGTACAGCTTTTACCAGAACCAGTATTTCCTAAAATAGAAAAGTGACTGTTAAAAAACTCATTTATAGATACGTTTATTTTATATCCTTCATATACATTACTTGTTCCAAAGTTTGTATATCCTAAAGATGTTTCTTGTTTACCATAGATTAATTCCAATTCTTCCATTTCAATTAATCGAATGGTTGATTTGAATGCAGGCTTTACATTTCCACCTGGTGTAAAGTTTCCATCGTTTATTTCACCTACTAAATTGGCATACATATATTCTTTGTCTACGTTTACTATTTCTGCAATGATTTTCTTATTACTTCCATCTTCAAACACAATATGTAAGTTTACTAAGTTTGGTTGTTCTGTAATATCAATCTCTAATTTTATTTTTACTTGGTTATCTAGTATCTGTTCAATTTTTCCTAGCATCAAAATCACCCTCTATTATCATTATAAGTATAACAAAAAAAAAATCAAAATTAAAGTCAGTTTTTGTAGAACAATTAAAAAGTTGTCTAATAAGACAACTTTTTGATACTTTTATTTGCTAATTTTCTTTTAGAATACTTCTTAATTTTATTATTTTCCATTTCCTTTCGAATTCTTAGAATGGATTGAATGATATTTATTCCTAAATATACGGCAACAATATAGAATAAATATCTTTGTTGTGTACGTACATAAACAAAAATTAAGCAAAATATTACAAATCCGATAATAGAAATAACTAATTCTATTATTTCTAATATTTTATAAATATTTTTTCGTATCATACCCCTACCCCCATTGGTAGAGCTATTATATCATAAAATGCTTATTTTTTCAAGTTTTTAATATAGTCCTTGTATTTTTTGAATGTCTAATTCATTTATTTTTTCTATTTCCCATTCTGTATCTTTTTTTATTAATGAAAATGTTATGGAATACTTCATTTTATCTGTAACTTTTCCAAGTTCTTTTAATTTGTAGTCAATAAAGCTTTTTTCTTCATAGATTGTTTTTTCATCTACTACGTTACTGCTAAACTCTTCTTGATGTTCTAGATAATATTTTTTAGATTTAAGAAGGGATGATGAGTAATCTAATACTTCTATTTCTGCTTCTACTGTTGCAGTATCTTCTATGATTTCTTCTTTTACTATTTTATAAGATAAATTCTGATATTGTTTTTCTAATAAGTTTTTGTATTCTTTCTTTTGTTCTTTACTATAATATTTTTCTTGTTCTATCATTTCATCTAATTCGTTTATAATTGATGAATCTAAATTTTGATAGGATTGAAATACATTTTCTACTGCATTCGTTGGTGTATTGTGATTCATTCCACATCCAGTTAACAATCCTATTATCATTCCTATTACTATTATTTTTTTCATATTTTTCCTCCCATTATTATCATGGGAGTTTTTTCTTATTTTATGCGTCTACTTACTATAAATAGCACCTGAGGCGTTATCTCTTCCTTTAAATGGAAGAATATATTTTGAATATTTTTTTCTTTTTAAATACAATGGAATTCTAAGATGTTGTTCTTTATTAACCGCCTCATCTATTATGTTTAATAATATTTTTTTCTTTGGACTTGTTTCAATAATTTTTTTAATTTTACGATCGGTTATTAAGTCTGTTACCCCATCTGTAAATAATAAAATCATTTCATATGAATTTGACTCTAATATTGTTGATCTGATATTACATAGATCTTTTGATATTCCAACACATGAGGTAATTATATTATTATTGTAAAAAAAACGTAAATCATCTTTTTTTACGGCACCATATTTGTAATAAAACCATACATCGGAATCATCTTCTGATACTTGTATTAATTTTTTCTTTTGATAAATATAGGCTCTAGAATCTCCTGCATTTAATATTAAAGTGGTTTTTTTGGTAATAAGTGCCACTGTAAGGGTTGTTCCTAATACATTTTCTCCATACTTTTCTATTAAATTATGATTTGCTTTTTCAATTGTCTCTCTTAACTGGTCTTCTGCTTTTTCTGTATTTTCTAAGGTTGAAGTACTTCTTGATGTAAACCATTTTTCTATTGATTTGGCTACATAAGTTGAGGCTATTTCTCCAAATTCTTTTCCTCCCATACCATCCGCTACTAATAGTAGGATGATATTTTCATCTTTAGGATGAATTTTAGAGATGGCTATATCCTCATTATTCTTTCGAATTAGACCAATATTTGTTTCATTTTGAACTATTTTCATTTTTCATCAACCTGTTTGTATTATAACACCTGGTTTGATTTATTGAAAAGAAACTTATAGTACTTTACAGTAAAGAAAAAAAGGCATTTTGCCTTTTAATAATTACAATTTCCTGGGGTTCTTGGATATGGAATAGCATCACGAATATTATCAATTCCTGTTAAATACATAATTAAACGTTCAAATCCCATACCAAATCCTGAGTGTACGCATCCACCATATTTTCTTAAATTCATATACCAATCTACAGAATCTGTATCTACACCTAATTCTTTTGCACGAGACATTAGGATATCATAATCATCTTCTCTTTGACTTCCTCCCATTAATTCTCCTGCTCCTGGTACTTCCAAATCAACTGCAGCAACGGTTTTATTATCTTTATTTAATTTCATATACCATGCTTTTATATCTTTTGGCCAATCTGTTATAAATACAGGTCCATCAAAATGTTCTGTAATATATTTTTCATGCTCTTTGGCAATATCTTCTCCGTAATCTGGCTCGAATTCCCATTTTACTTTTGCCTTCTTTAAAATATCGATTACTTCTTTATGAGTAATTCTTGTAAATTTAGATTTTAGAATCTTTTCTAATTTTTCTCTTAATCCATTCTCTACAAATTTATCGCAAAAATCGATTTCATCAGGGCATTTCTCTAGTACATATTTTACTATGTATTTAAGCATTTCTTCCTCAATATCCATTAGTCCATTAATATCACAAAATGACATTTCTGGTTCAATCATCCAGAATTCATTTGCATGTGTTTTGGTATTTGAATTTTCTGTACGGAAAGTTGGCCCAAATGTATATATTCTATTAAATGCAAGAGCAAATGTTTCTCCATGTAGTTGTCCTGATCCTGTTATGAATGCGGTTGATCCAAATAAATCTTTTGACATATCAACCTTTTTATTCTCGTCTTTTGGTAAATTATTCAAATCCAATGTTGTCACTTTAAACATTTGGTCTGATCCTTCACAATCTGCTGTTGTTAACAATGGAGTATGAACATATAAATAATTGTTTGTTTGGAAGTATTCATGAATTGCCATAGCAGCAACACTACGAATTCTAAAAACTGCTTGAAATAAATTAGTCCTTGGTCTTAAATAGGCCTGTTCTCTTAAAAATTCTCTAGAGTGTTTTTTTGGTTGCATAGGATAATCTTCTGTACAATCGCCAAGTAACGTTACAGTGGTTGCTTGTATTTCAAATTCTTGTCCTTCTTTTGGTGATTCTACTACTTTTCCTTCTACTTTAATACTGCTTCCTACTCTTATTTTCTGAATATTTTCAAAATCTTTTAATTTATCATCATATACAATTTGAATGTGTTTAAATGCTGTACCATCTGAGAAATCTATAAATCCAAATTCTTTTTGTTTTCTATGGTTTCTTACCCATCCTTCTAATGTTACTTTTTTCCCTATAAATTCTTTTATTTTGGCATATAATTCTTTATCTGTCATAAATCCTCCTAACTAATATAATAATAGTTTGCATCCATTGTTGCTACTAATATATCTTTATCATTATAAATATTGGTGCGTAAATAGCAAGTTGTTTTTCCATTCTTTATCATTTCTGCTTTTGCAATTAAGTATTTCCCTGTTGATGGTTTTAAATATGTAATATTGGATGATAATGTCACTGCATTTCTTCCAGTTGTTCTTGCTACTACTCCCATGGCAGTATCTCCCAATCCAAATATTAATCCTCCATGAACGATTCCATACGGATTCATACAGTTTTCATTAATATCTGCTTTTAATGTTGCACTTTCTTTTTCTTTTGTTTCCAATATCTTTATGTGGTTATTCTTTATAAAGCCTGGTTTTTCTTCCATAATTTGTTTTATCTCATTCATTTTGTACTTCTCCTGTTTTTGCGTTTTCTTTCAATAATTTATAAAAGACACCTAGTATTATAGCATAATATTCACTTGTATAAAAGATAATTACTCCAAAAAAACTAGATATAAAATAGGAACAAATGATAATTAGCAGTATATCTAATTCTATAAATTTGTTTTTTCTTTTTTTTATGTACTCTAAAAATAGCATTGATAAAAATAGTAAATATATAATTGTTAAAGGGATTCCATTATATGTTGCTAATTCTATTAAAGAATTATGAGGTGCATCTAATTGACTCAATTTTACTTTGTTACCATCTATATTTTCTCCTCCATATCCTATAATTGGCGATTTTTTTATTATTCGAATATACCTTTTCCAAAGAGTCACTCTTCCTGTTCCAGCCGTTTTTTGAGTACGATTAATTGTTTCTTTGATATCTTTTTGAAATATTTTAAAATTTTCTCTTACAATGTATTTTCCTTGCGTTTGTAGCATCACACTATTGATTAAAAATAAGATTAGTATGATTATGATATCTCTTTTTTTTATTTTCTTCCAACATAATCCTATTAAGAGTATTATTCCAATACATACTGCTATATAAGAACCAAATGTATTATTTATAATTAATAAATAGACATGTAAATAATAGATTATCAAATATAGACTTTTTTCTAAAACTCTTGTTTCCTTGAAAAAATAAAGTATCGTAATAAATAGTATTATTGTCAAATAGTAAGCATAATGATTTGCATTATAAAAAACTCCATGGTAAGGATACTTTAGTCTCATTGTATTTGATAGATAATCATTCATAAAGACTGTTCTTGTAAGTTCATTATTTAATAAAGATATTATACACATTATAGTTGACACTATTAATAAGTTTTTTCCTAATCTTTTTATGCTCTCTTTTGATAATGTCATAGAATTCAGAAAGATACCCATTAATAGGATATATGTCAATCCACAAGAGTGACGATATTTTCCACCAATAAATGCTTTTAATGGATATCCTGAACATAATACAGAAAAGAGAATCCAAATAATTGCTACTAAAATAAGATATCTGACCTTATATTTTTGCTTTCCTTTCATCCATTCCCAAATACTGATTATCCATGAGCATAATCCTGCTAGTGCAAACAGGATGTACCATATATTTATATAGTTTTGTATACCGAAAAAACATAATACCATCATGAAGATTGGACTGAATATTATACTTTCTATTATCCATTCTTTTATTTGATTCATTTTTTTCTTTTTCATAAAGGCCATTTTCAAATATCCTCCTTTCCTACATATTTTTATGTTAAAATAGTAATGGAAAAATTACCATTACTATTTATTATATTTTTCTCTTTTGTCTTGCTTTTTCAATATGATACTGAAGATAATTATTATTCCTAAGGATAGAATTAGATTATAAAAATTATTTCCTGTTTTGGGATTATTATTTATCATCGTACTTTTTTCAGATGAATATTTAATAATTTTTTTATTTGGCACTATGTTTGTTGTAATTACAGATACTTTATATTCTTTATATTCTACGTCTTCACCAATTGCTGCCACACAGTATTTTGGATAATAAAAAGTATTTTCTGATACTTGATAATATAGTCCTCCTAAATTTGGTCCTTGATAGGGGCTTGAGCATCCTCCCCCTTTGTAATAAAATTCACTTCCACATGCATATGTAAGAAAATGGGTCCCATCCTTTACAAATGCTCTAATGCTTTCAATTTGTTGATATTCTTTTAAAATAATTGTGTCATTTGTAATTTTTTCTTTTCCTTCTATTTGTATCGTTGCGATAAGATTGTCTTGCGTATGATTTTTATTTTTTAAAGAATAAAATGTGCTTTCGATATCTATATATTCATTTTGGATTTCATCATATTCTTCTATAGTATCCGTAAATGTAGATAGTTCCCAATTGTCCGATACTTGTATGTTTTTTACATTAATCGTCTCATCATTTACAGAAAAAACAATAAAATCTATATTTTGTGGATTTGTTGATACTATTTTTGCTGTTCCTGTTTCATTTTTTTCCATTTCATTTACTTCTAAAGATACATCACTATAATCGTTTTCTTTATATACTATAAAGGCTCTTTTATAAGTATTATCTACATTTCCATCATAATCTATATGGTCTTCATTAAAATAATCATCTACTAATTGATTTATTCTATTTTTTTCTTCGTCAGTAAAACTAAAATTTGCAAATAAAGAATTTATGTCTGTTGTATATCCAAGAAACTGATAGAAATCAATGTTTTTGTAATTATCTCCTCTTGTATATGAATCTATATAACATTTCTCACTTTCCTCTTGTGCTGTCGTGCAGGAAACATCTGTTATTAATTCTGTTATTGGTTTACCAATTGGAATTTCTTTGTATTGATAATAACTATTCCATTTTTCTGTATAGCTTGTGTCATTACATGTCAATTGATCAGGAGAGTAATATTCCATTTGTTCTTCACATTCTTCTTTGCTTGTATAATATTCGTTATCTGAATAATTATAAGTTTTCTCTTCTACATATGTTGTATCATATATATTGTCTGAGGCAAAATTTGCAAGTACAAAATTATTGTTTTTGTCAAAATATATTACGTATTGATAATCTTTAAAAAACACTTCATCACCTGTTGATATTATATTTCCTAATCCTTCCCAACCATTAAACTTTGTATAGTTCGAACTTTCAAAGTTAGCCATTACTTTTGTTGTAAGTGTTATTAAAAATACAGCAACAATTAAAACGAAAAATGTTCTCTTCTTTTTCACTTTTTATCCTTCTTTCTATTTTATTAGTTTTATTGTATCATTTATATGCGTTCTGGACAATATTTTTTAAATGGCCAACGATAATGTGATGTAATCTCTGATTTATAAATCATATCCTCTTCTTTGGCTTCTTCTTAATATTTTAAATCTTTCTTGTGTAGTTAGATGCATTATCTAGTCTTATCTTTTTCTTTTATTCGTTCCTTTATTTTTTTAAAATACACTAAAAAAAAGAATAATGGATATTATTACCATTATTCTTTTTTTAATCATCTATTTCTTTTTTTCTTGTTTTTTTAATAGAATGGAAAAGATAAGAATTATTTCTAAAGATAGTACAAGGGGGATAACACTTCGTTGCGTTTTTGGATTATTATTTATAATAATCTTTTGTGGGGAAGAATATTTTATAATTTTTTTATTTGGTACTGCGTCTTTTGTTCTTATTGGTACTTTATAATCATCGTATTCTATGTTATTATCTTTTCCAATAACACAATATTGAGGATAATAAAATGTATTTTCTGCTATTTGATTGTATGAGTTTCCTTGGTCTGCTGATTGATATGGACTATCACAGCCTCCACCACTATAATTAAATTCACTTCCACATCCATATGTATGATAATGCTCTCCGTCTTTTACAAAGGCTTTTATGTTCTCCATTTGTTGGTATTCTTTTATAATAACTGTATCATCTGTAATTTTTTCTTTTCCCTCTATTTGTATCGTTGCAATAAAATTGTCTTGTGTATGATTTTTATTTTTCAAAGAATAAAATGTTCTTTCAATATCTATATATTCATCTTGTATTTCATCATATTCTTCTGTTACATCGGTAAATGTGGATAATTCCCAATTATCTGATGCCTTTAAATTCTTTACATTTGCCACTTGTTCATTAATAGAAAACACAATATAATCAATATTCTGAGGATTTGATGATACTAATCTTGCGTTATTGGTTTCGTTCTTTGCTGTTTCTGTTAATTCTAATGTTACATCTGTATAGTGGTTTTCTTTATACACAACAAGATGATGATTTGTTGCTATCCCATACTTTTCTATTAGTTCGTTTAGTTTTGTTTTTTCTTCATTTGTAAAGTTAAAATTTTCATATAATTTATTTACATCTTTTACATATCCGATAAATTGATATGTTTCAATATTTTTATAATTATTGTCTCTTTTATAGGAGTCTATATAACACTTTTTACTTTCATCTTGAGTTGTTAAACATTCAACTTCTTTTATGGTATCAGTAATTGGTTCTCCTAGAGGAATTTCAAAACTAGTATAATTATAATATCTTTTTAGTGTATAGCTTGTATTATTACATATTAGTTCATCTGGATCATCTGGACTGCTATAATAGTATTCTCTTTCCTCTTCACATTCTTCTTTGCTTGTATAATATTCGTTATCTGAATAATTATAAGTTAGCTCTTCAAGATATGTCATGTCATATATTTCGTCTGACGTGAAATTGGCAAGGACAAAATTGTCATCTTTATCCAAATATATTGCATTTTGAATATCAGCCAGTCTTATTTTTTCCCCTTTTTCAATTACTTCTCCTAAACCATCCCAACCACCAGAATGGCTATAATCCCATTCATCAAAATACGCCATCACTTTTGTTGTAAGTGTTATTAAAAATACGGCAACAATTAAAACGAAAAATGTTCTCTTCTTTCTCATTTTTTATCCTTCTTTCTATTTTATTAGTTTTATTGTATCATTTGGATGTATTTTTTACAACATTTTCTTCAAATGGCCAACGATAATGCGATGTTATTTCTGCTTTATAAATCTTATCCTCTTCTTTGGCTCCTTCTTGATTAAAATGCAGTATATAAGGGAGATTTTGTTCATTTTTTTTATCAGATAATATAGCAATATGTTGATCTGTATTATAAATAATAATATCTCCTGGTTGCCACATTTCTTTTTCTTCTAAGTTGGTTGTTAATGAGATAGCATTTCTATCTAAAAATATTTTGATATTTCTTACTCGTCGGAAATCGATGTTTGGATCTGGTTTTGTAATCGTTTTATATTCTTTTAGATTTTTTCGAATATCTTCATCTATTTTCATTTTAAAATTAATTCCTGCATATTTAAAAGAATACCAAATGATATCAGTGCAAACACCTCTGTTATCATTCGGATATCCTCCCTTATAATATCGACTATAATAGATTGGTTTTTTTTCTATGTATTTTCTTGCTCCAAAAACAATTTGTTCTTGCATGTTTCTTTCTTTTGACTGCTCTTTCTTATTTTCATTTTTTGAATTTAGGATTGTTAAAATGCCTAAGATTATTACTAATGGTAAAATTATTATAATTTTATTTTTCATATTGTTTAATATCTTCTTTATTAAAGAGTCTTGAAAATAACATCATAATAACTATGATTCCTAAAGATACTAGCATTACTATAAAATTGTTTCCCGTTTTAGGATTTTCATTCGGAGTTTTGGTGCGTACTTTCGAGTATTCAATTGTTGGTTTATTTGGTAGAACATTTATTGTTGTCAATGATGCAGTGTATTTTTTGTATTCGACGTCATCTATATCAGATGTTTTACAATAATCAGGATAATAGTATAAATCATTTGTTATTTGAAAAAATGACGTTCCTAAATTCTTATTCTGATATGGAGTGTCGCATCCTGCACCATTATAGTAGTCATCCCAACCACTTCCGTAATCTATATATTCTTCTCCATCTTTTACAAATGCCATCATTTTTTCAATTTGTTGATATTCGCTTATTACAATTGTATCATTATTTATATTTGTTTTTCCTTCAAGTTGAATAGATGCAATTTCAGATTTTGATGAAGCATTTTTATTTTTTAATGAGTAAAATGTTTGAGTGATTGTTTTCCATTCATCATCATTATCATCATATTTTTCAGTTTTATCTTCAAAAGTTTTCAATTCCCAATCATCACTTACATTAATATTCTTTACACTTGCCGTATTATTATTAATTGTAAATATAATATAATCTATTTTTTGAGGATCACTTGAAACTAGTTGAGCATTACCTACTTCGTTTTTTGAAATATTATCTAATTTTAAAGTTACATCGGTCGCACCGTCTTCCTTATATACCGCAAAATGATTTGCTTCTTCATATGCTGTTGGTTCTTTTCTCAAGAAATACTCTGAAACGAACTTGTTTATTTGATTTTTTTCTTCTTCTGTAAAGTTGAAAGCATGATAAAGTAATTGAGGATTTTGTACATCACCTATATATTGATATGAGTCTATGTTTTTATAATTTTCATTTCTTATAATAGATTCTACTTTACACTTATTATTTGTATCTGTTAAACATGGTAAATCCGTTATTGTTTGAGTTACGGGTTCCCCTATTCTAGAATATTTTGTACCGTTGTATCGTGTTTCCGAATAAGTATAACTATCTTGATTACATATTTTTCCCGAATAATCATTTGACTCACATTCTTCTTTATTAGTATAGTCAGATTGATCATCATCATATTTGATTATAACTGTTTCAGTATACTCACCATCATAAATATTATTTGATAAAAAATTTGCCAATACAAAGTTATTGTTTTTATCAATATAAATCATATTTTGCATTTCTTGTATCGTATATCTTTCGCCCTTCTTCATAGAATGTCCTATTCCATAGTAATTTGAATAGTTATATGTGTCGTACCATGCACTAACATTTTTGGGTTTTAAATTTAATAATACTATTAATAATACAATTATAACAATATATTTTTTTCTCATAATCAAGATCTCCTACTCTATTTTTATTATAGCATATTTTATAGTAGTCCACTATGAATTTTCCAAGCAATGATTCTGGTTACTGCTGTATTTATTACTTTTTCGGATATTTTTTTCTCATTATAGGCATTTAATAGTTCATTTCTCATTTGTATAAAATCACTCGTTATTATCATGTCCTCTCCTGCATTAATTGCAAGAGTTGCTGCATTTCCATCATCTACATATTCTTTTACTGCAGACATTGCCAAATCATCTGTCATAATAATTCCTGTATATCCTAATTTATCTCTTAATTCACTAATTACTCTTTTACTTAAAGAGGAAGGATATTTTTCATCTATCGATTTTACAATATTGTGAGAAACTAAAATAGATGGTACATTTGCTTGTATTCCTGCCATAAATGGTTTATAGTCATTCTCTAAAAAAATGTTATATTCTCTTTCATCAATTGCTACTCCTGTATGAGTATCTTTATTATTTCCATATCCTGGAAAATGTTTTAAGCAAGAATTCATATTATTCTGATTTGCAACATTTACCATTTTTTCTATATATTCACTTGTTTTTTCTGTATCATATCCAAATGAACGATTATAAATAAAATCATTTGGATTTGTTGATAAGTCTGCTACTGGTGCAAGATTTAAGTTTATTCCTATCTCTTTTAATAATTCTATTTTTTCCTTTTCCATTTCTTCTAAGTAATCATATCCACCTTGATCATAATAATATCTTGGTGTTTCAAAGCTATCATATCTAAAGTTTTTATATTTGCTTACTCTTGTTACATATCCGCCTTCTTCATCTACTCCGATGATTAGTGGATATTTATGTTTTGATTGAACTTCAGATAATTCTTTTTTTATACTTTCTTTATTATGATTTTCAAAATCTCTTGCAAATAAAATGTAGCCTCCCGGATAATAATCTTTGTATTCATCTACTTTTGTTTTGGAATATCTAACTAGGAATAATTGCCCTATTTTTTCTTCTATTGTCATATTTTTTACAATGTCTTGAGCACTATGATATTCTTTATTAAATACTCCGTAGTCTATTTTTTCTTGGAATATTTTTGATTCTTTTTTCATTTCTTTTTTTCCATAATAAATATCATATATATCTCTTATTATAAAGACGTATCCTATTATTACTAAAAATAAGAATATCCAAATTATTTTTCTTTTCCATTTCCTTTTTCTTCTTTTCATATTTTATCCTACTTCATTATTCTTTTAAATTCTGTTGGAATACCTGTTTCTAATAATATTTCTTTTTTTATTTCTGGATAATACATTTTTAATCGATTTGCATGTAAATAAAGCCTTGTTTCTTTATCTTTTTTGTCACCATATTTTTTATCTCCGACTATTGGATTATTTAGAGATGCCATTGCAACTCTAATTTGATTCTTTCTTCCTGTTTCAATATTAATTTGTAATAAGGAATAATTATTGTTTTCTTTTAATACTTTATAATTTGTTATGGCTTCTTTTCCTTCTTTATCATGAGATTCATATACTAGATTTGTTTTAGTTTCTTTTAAATATTGTGTTATTTTATCTTCTTTCTTTTTTAATGTTCCATGTACAACGGCAGTATATTCTCTTAGACTTACATATTGATTCCAGTTTTCTTGTAATTTATTTTTCGTTTTCTCATCTTTTGCTAAAACTACAATTCCACTAGTTTCTTTATCTAATCGATGTACAATAAACACTTTTGCATTTTTATTTTTACTTACTAGATATTCTCTTACCATATGATATAATGTGTGTTCTTTTTCTTTTTCTGTTGCAATGGTAAGAAGGCCACTTGGTTTATTAACTGCAATAATATGTTCATCTTCCATTAATATTTCAAATGGTAATGTCTTTTGATTCTTATTGTCTGTTGCAATGGTAATATTCATTCCTGCTATTAATTTGTAATTATATTGTGTCGTCTTATTATTATTTACATATATAGAACCATGTGTTAAATATTGTTTAATTCTTTTTTTAGGCATATCTAAATGATTATATAGATACTCTAATAACTCTCCATCTTTTTCTACTTTTAATTTCATACAATCACCTTTTTTCTACTGGTATTATATTATATTTTTGTTGTTTGTTCAAACTTATTTCATAGAAAAACCAATGTTTTATTCATTGGCTTTTTCTTTTTTTATTATTCTATAAATTGGGAATATTGATAGACTTAGTATTGTTCCTAAAATAATGACTATTGGAACATAGGTCTTCGGATTCTTAACAGTATAAGTATTTACAAATTCTACATCACTTGTTTTTTGATCTATTATTTGTCCTTTTTCTCCACTACTTGTCATCGTATATCCCTTTACTTCATATCCTACTTCTTCAATTTCATAGTAATATCCGGCAGGTAGATTTTTAATTTCTAAAGATTCATTTGATTTTACTGTAAACTTAGCAACTCCATTTTCAAAAGTTAATCCACCTATTTCTCCATTTACGGATTCATCAACAATTTCTGTAGAATTTGCTGATACTTCTTCTAACATTTCTTTGCTTATTGAATCATGATCGTTTTCTCGTTGTAATTCTTTTCTAAATTCATTTTCTCTTATTGATCTTCCACGTGATTCAAATACTTCAGGTGACATTAAGCGAATGATAAATTGGAATTCATCTTTCTCTGGGAATAAATCTCCTTTTATTCTCTTATTTACTTTAATTGTTCCTGTTTCTATCCTGTGTTCTGTCGTTTCTGATTTTATTTCAAATGTCTTATTATTAAATGCTTTTAAAGCAAAGTTATTATCAACTTGTGTATTGATTAGACTTTTTGGAGTTGTAGGTATTAGAATATGAATTTCTTCTTGTGCTAATATTTGACTGATTTCAAATGTTAATTTGCTTCCGGAGTTTGTCATTTTAACTAGCGATGAATCTTTTAATAATGTTGAATTGTCTTCATTTCCAATTCCTTCTTTATAGAATGATATTTCATCTAAATTTGGTGTAACATTACTTGGTATGTCATCTTCAATAATTACTTTTGAAAATGACTCATGTTCATTATTATTGGATACTGATAAATTATATACCAAATTTTCTTTAAATTTAACAGTAGGTAAATCTTTCTTGTTAACTTTTGCTGTCTTTCTTATATTTAGTTTTGGAGTCGTAATTCCTACCTTTGTGTATTCATATACGGACAAATTGAAATGTGCTGGTTCATCTCCTTGTTTTGTTGTTCCGCTCCACCATGCTGCATTATACGCATAAGCATTGTTTTTTTCTAATTCTTCAACATTTCTTGTTGGAGCCTGCATTGTAATTGTTGCAACAACACTCTCTTCGTTTTCTAGTATGAAGGCATCTCCTGATTTCTTTTTACTAATATCAATTGCAATTGCTGTTACTCTAGATAAATCATCTGGCGGCGTAGTTGTCCATTTTGAATTATTTGCCAAATCATTAATGCTGCTTGGAAGTGGCTTGTCAATACTTGCCTTTCCATTGTCATATATATTGAAACTTGATGGATCACTTGTTGAATAATAAACAACTGGATTTGCTCCTTTTTTTTCTATTTGACTGGTATCAATTGATACAAATGAGCCTTTCCATTGTTCTTTATCTTTTGATTGATAATTTTCTAATATGTCATAAATTACTAAATCTGATGTAGATAGGTTTCTTTGTGTTGCATATCTTAATCGATAGGTATAATATCCTCCACCTGTTGTTTTTGCACTTCCATCTTGCCCGTCAGTATATTCATCTAGTCCTGGTGTAATAACAGCCTTATTAAAGAATGAATCAGATGCTGTATTGAAGGAGAAGGATGCACTTCTTTGGGCATATACTGTGTCTTTTTTCGTTGATGCATTTCCGTCTTGATCTAAATCTATAAAGTAATCTTTATCTACATAAGATGAACTAAGTTCTGATGAGTCGTCAGCATATCCATTACTTAAATCTGTGTTTTCTGATTTATAAGCAACTGTATTGACTAGGGAATTTCCATAATCTGGAATTCTATCCCAGTCATAATATCCTGTAAATTTTAATACAAATCCTGAGTACACATATCTTTCTGTGGATGTTCCTTTCGGTACATAATTTGATGATTGGTCAGCAGGCAATGCTACGGATACTACCATCATGGTTCTTCCTGAATTTTTCCAGTTTTCAATTTTTGACACCTTTGTTGGTACAACTATTCCTGCCTTTAATGATGTTGGACTACTTGGTGTACTTGAATCAGTAATGGTTGTATCAAATGTTTCAACGGTAACTGTTTCTGGTGAGACTGTCATTCCCTTTGGAAGTAAATCATAGAATGTTCCGGCTTTTTGTTCTTTCAAAATTTTCATGTCAATCATATCAGTATCCGATAGATTATTGCTATTATATGTTACTCTTTCATACGATACAGCCGTGTATTCTGCTTCAATTCTTCGTTTTGCCGTATTATTACTATATTTTACCCACTTATCACTATACGTTTTTCCATCAACTATTCTTGTATAGATTGTTGCATAACCTGTTGTTGGTCCATATTCTGTATATGGTCTGCTATAGTAATGATAATGATATATTTCCTTTCCGTAATCTGCAATATCTTTGGCATTTACAATTTCTGAAATTTTTCCATTTGGTAATGTTTGATAACTCCCTCTATCATCTACTTCTTTACTATAGATATTTCCTTTATAATCCACTGCATAAGAACCGCTATAATTGTATAATTTTACACTTTTTTGATTTTTCATGATATTTTTCACGTGAGCACTTGGTTTTAATCTGACGTGAACATATAAAGTCATACTAATGGAATAATTTTTATTTGTAGAGACCGCTTTAACACCACTTACTCCTTCAGGAAGAGGAATTCCATATATATTATTTTTCTTATTTGTACAATCATAGGATTTTATTGTTTCATCTAATAATTCATAATCATAAGTGTAGTTTCCTACTTTTGTTACTTTTGCAAAATAATTCCATTCCCCATTCTTTTTATAATATAGAAGAATGGGTGGTAAATCGGATGTGTTTGTTGATGTTGTTGTCCATCCAGTATAGTTTGTTGTTACTTTTGTCGAACTATTTGTAGAACTCCACTGACTATATATATAATTGGTTCCCGAGTAACTTCCTACTCCTAATGTTGTAAACTCATAATCTCCTTCTTGCAATAATTCAAATCCATCGGGATCATTTCCAAGAAGTAATGTATCGTCTACTAATACTGCATCCCAAGTGTTTTGTCCATAGTCTTCGGGATTGGTTGCGTCTCCTCCCTCTTTTAATGTTAATGGATAAAATCTTAGTGTATTTGAAAAGTTATAATTGTTGCTTACAGTCCCTTCTGTTCCACTGTTACCTGCTACAATTTTTCTTCCAGCCTCTAGGGCATTAATTCCACCACTTACTAATGTGTACCCATTTTTATATACAGAGTTATATGTTTTTGGTAAAAAACCAACGGTTTGTTCTACTGTAGTTGCCGGTATTTCAATATACTGATATTTTTTACTTGATGTCGCAGTTTTTGTATCTACATCGCCATCTATTCCGTTTATTGTTAGAGTTGACTCAACATTTAATGAATGTTCTTCTCCGTCGTGTAGATTTGATTTTGGATATTTTACCATAAAATATGTGTATTCATAATCTTCATAAGATTTACTTGGTGTATTAATAAATGCATATTCATATTGGTTTTTTTGAACTCTTCCTTCTGTAGTTTGGCCAAAGCAAGTATTCTCATAACCAGTATAGTAATATCTGCAATATCCAATTACTTCTCCTCCTAATTCATCTGTTGATCTTGCAGTTACCACCGCAGTATATGGTTGAGTGGCATAATTCACTCTTCCATCTGTATACCATATTGCATATACGTAGTCATCTGGATTTTCTGGTTTTAAATCTGCACTCCAATTCTTATTCCATGATGTGTATACATTTACACTTTTTCCTGTTGCTGTATCGGTATGAGTGCTATAACTCATCGTGTAAGAATTCACTTTGGCATGTGATGCATAATTCATTGTTAATGTATTAGATTCTGTCTCGATTTCATTATTACCATCTAAGTCGCTATCAATTGATAGTTTACCTTGTATTGTTTTTGTATAACCATTTGCTACAGTAGATGGTGTTGGTAAAATCCATGTTATGGAACATTCAAAAGCATATGATGCTGGAATTACTTGATAGTTTTCTAATATTAAATACTCTTGATTATCCGTAGGGTCTAATTCATATCGATAGTTAAAACCGGTTCCTTCTGCATTTGGATATTCTACTAGTGGAACATCGATTATTTGAGTTGAAAGAGGTAGTCCATCTCTTCCATAAAAAACATTTTTAGGAAGTTTTATTTTGATGGCTCCAACGGGAATATCTTCTGACCCTCCCATATTAAATACCAATTGATAGGTTACTTGTGCCCCTCCTCCAGTGTTGTTATATTCATTATAGATATTGTTTTCGTTTGGACTTACTGTTAAAACAGATTTATCATTTGATGAAGTAATTCCATGACTATTTGTTTTATTATCTGTTATCCATGTTATTGAAAATTGTCCAATATCATTATCTGTTATTCGAAACTGAAAAAAAGGAATCTTCTTTCCTGATTTCATGAAATTAAAGCTAAAAAAGATTCCAAAAAATGTTACTATAATCAATATAAAAATAATTGTTAACTTTTTTATATTTTTCATTAGTTCACCATCATATCATCTTATTATATTTTTATTATAACACATCTTTTTTATATTTTAAATTATAAAAAAGAATTAATGTCCAGTATAACATTAATTCTTTATTTTTTTTAAAACAGATTCTACTCCTTTTTTTTGATTACTTTTTGTTTTGTTTTTTGTTCGGGATTTTAGACTTTTTATTGCATTGCTTACAACATAAGTATTTGGTATTTTTGTTATCCATTCTTTTTCACTTTCATTTCCTATAAAGGCTAAAATATCGTTTTTTTTAAGATTTTCTATTTGCATTATTTTTTCAAAACTACTCATAGAATTTGTGTTAGATATCTCTAAAAAAAGTTGTTTGTCTTTTATCAAAAGTGTTCCATTATTATTTATTTTTTCTTTATCTTTTTTTGATATAATTATCTCTATTTTCACAACGTTCTCATTAGGTTTTTCATACCATACTTTTTCTTTTGTATAGTATATCATTTTACTATTATGATAAGTTTCTTCTATCCACTCTATTTGTTTTTTTGATAAATTGTTTTCTAAGATTATTTTGTTTTTTTCTACATCATAGACTATGCTTCCATTCAAAGCAATAATATAATCTATAAATGGATAATCATTATTATAATAAAGTGCTTCTTGTAATGATCTATTTGTAATTATTGTTAATTTTGCGCCACTTTGTTTCCATTTATCTATTTCAAACATAGTTGATGTTGGAATGGCATCTTCTTTATCAAGTAGTGTATTTTCCATACTAATTGCTAACATTTTTATCATTTTTATTCCCCCTAAAATGATGATTTCCTAATGTTATTCCGTTTATTAATAATGTGATTGCTAATAAATATCCTCCTAATACGTCACTTGGATAATGTACCCCTACATATATTCTGCTTATTCCTATTAACAATATCAATAATGTTAGTAGGAATACAAAAACTATCTTTTTTTTCTTGTTTTGTTCTTTTGTGATGATAAAATAAATCAACACTCCATATAAACATAATGAGATCATTGAGTGTCCACTAGGGAATGAATATCCTCCTTGCTTTATTAAACGCAGATGATTTGGTCTTGGCCTTTTTATAATGAATTTTAAAATTTGATTCATTCCAACCGTTACAATTGTATTCATTCCTAATAAAAATCTATCTTTTTGATTCAATTTTATTAATAATAGAATAATGATACATAAGACAGGTACTGTATTACCAAATTTTGTGATTGTTTTCATAAATTGATCCATTGGCTTAGATCGAAGAGATATTATCATTTGATATATACCGGTATCAAATTTTTCTATTTTATTTGAAATTACAAAATAAGTTATCATTAGGAAAAGTAGAAAACAAAATATAGATAAATAATATTTTTTCTTCATTTTTATCCTTCCAATGATTTTCTTACTTCTTCTTTGTAGACCTCAACACCTGGCTGATCAAATGGATTTACTTGAAATAAATATCCGGAGAATGCAGCGGCTAATTGAAAGAAATATATAAGAGTTGAGATGGTTTCCTCACTTATTTCATCTAATGTTAGTTCAATACATGGTACCCCACCTTTATAATGTGCTCTCATTACAGAATCTTCAACTAAATTATTGATCTCATGCAAATTTCTATTTTGATAATCAATATAATTTGATGTATTTTCTACTTTTATAAAAGTTTCAAACATTATTTTATTGCCTTCTTGTATGAATTGACCTAATGAATGTAAATCTCTTGTATGAATTGTTGAAATTGGTAGTATTCCAACACCATTTTTCCCTTCTGTTTCTCCAAATAATTGTTTTAACCACTCCGTAAAAAAAGACATATTTTCTTCATAAACGCAAAAGTTTTCTACTACTTTGTTTGCTTTAAATAATAAATAACGTATCACTGCATATTGATAACTTTCATCAAGCAATCTTTTCCCATAATAATATCCACTTATAATTTCATCTAGGTCGTAATTGATTGCTAATGGTAGTAAATGTGCTGGAGTAATAAAGGAATATCTTCCACCTATATTTTCTGGTATTTCAAATGATAAGTAACCTTCTTCGTTAACTTCTTCTCTAAGATTACCTTTTTCTTTATCTGTGGTAATGATAATATGATTTTTAATTTCTTCTTTTGTATATTTTCTTTTTAATAAGTCTTTTATTAATTTGTAGGCAATAGATGTTTCCATTGTAGTTCCGCTTTTACTAATTACATTTATACAAAAATTTTTGTTTTTTAAATATTTTAAAAGTTCATCTAAATATTTACTTGATAATGTAGTCCCTGCATATATTATTTCAAATTTATCATCTTGGAAGTAATCTCGAAGCATTTTATCAAATGCATAACTTCCTAAAAATGATCCACCAATTCCTATCACTACTAGGCAGTCAAAATGTGATTTAATATCGTTTGCAGTTTGCTTTATTCTTTTTACTAGTTCTGGATTTATTCTTTGAAGCCATCCATTCTTATCACTTGAATTCAATTTTTCAACTATTTCATTTTTTTTTGTCATTAAAGTTTGATATTCTTCTTTGTCTATATATCGATCTACATAAGTATTAAAATCATATTTTAACATTTCATCACTCTCCTTATTTTATTATACCATTATTTTTCTTTATTGATCATTCTTATTTCCTTCGTATATAATTGCCTCATATAATAGATCAACCAAATGATTTGAATCCTTTAAGTGATATTTTTCTTTTATAATATCAAAAATATCCTCTCGATATTCTAAGTTTAAATATGGGTATATTAATTCTTTTTTGTTTTTAATATCTTGTAAATAATCATTTGTATATTTATTTTCCATTAATATTAATGGATAATCTTCACACCATTTTTTGAATTTTTCAGGTATAAAATACTTATTTTTTACATAAGTAAACATCTGTTTATCATATTGTATCATTCTTCTCAAATCGTCATTATCAATTAAATAATCTTCTACTCGATAATCAAATCGGTCTACTAATTTGATTCCTTGTAGTTTCAATGCACTTATTTGTGCAATAAAGCCTTTCTCACTATTACTATGAGTTGGAATTATTTCTACTATTATATATTTATCTTTTTGAAGGTTCATATAGATCATCTCCGCTTTTATTATATCAAAGTTTTTACTTTTTTTCGTATTAATTAAAAAAACAGAAATAGTTATCTCAATTAAGAGATTATTTCTGTTTTATTTTTACTACAATTTAATTTTCAATTCTATTGTATGTTTTTTTCCATCGTTTGTTAAATTTATTGTATTACTTATGTGAGATTTTCCATCTAGTTTTAACGATTCTTTTGATGATTTATCGACCGTTATATCATATGTTGTATCCATATATTTATATGTTAATTTAAAGCCATTCCATGCAATTGGAATTTTAGGTTCTAATTTTAATTTGTCCCCTTGTTTATGAATTCCAAGTAGCTCCTGAATTCCTACTCGGTAAAACCATCCTGCAGATCCAGTATACCATGTCCATCCTCCTCTTCCTGGGAAGGCTTCAGAGGAATAAATATCTGCTGCTATAACATATGGTTCTACTTTGTATTTTTTTACTGATGATTCATTTGCTGTCCGATTAATTGGATTTATCATTTGGAAATATCGATATGCACGATCATAGTATCCCATTTTAATTAATGCCATTAAATACCATGAAACCGCATGTGTATATTGTCCTCCATTTTCACGAATTCCTTTTGCATAATTCATAATATATCCTGGATTATTTAGGGTTTTCTCAAATGCTGGAGTTAGTAATTTTATAATTTTATTTTCATCATCTACTAGTTTTTCTTCAACTGATGTGATGGCTTTTTCTGCACGATCTTTTGGAGCAACCTCACTTAAAATTGAAAAGCTTTGAGATATTAAGTCAATTTTACATTCGTTATTCTCATGACTTCCTAATTTGTCTCCGTTATCAAAGAATGCTCTGAGATAGTATTCTCCATCCCATGTTTTTTTATTTAGATTTTCTTTTAATTTGATATTAAAATCATTATATTTTGTAGTATCAATTTTGTTTTTAGATTTTTTTATTATTTTTGTAAAGTCATTGATAATGGTATATAGGAAGAATCCTAACCAGACACTCTCTCCTTTTCCCTTTATTCCTACTCGATTCATTCCATCATTCCAGTCTCCCCCACCTATTAGTGGAATTTTATGAGGTCCTAATGAATTCATGGAAAGTTCAATTGATTTTAAACAATGTTCTAATAATGATTCTGTTTTTTCTGTGTAGTTGAAAACAATTCCTTTTTCATTCTCATATTCACTTAATTCTTCTCCTGCAATGTATGGAACTTGTTCTTCTAGAATACTATAATCTTTAGTAACTTCAATATAATAATTGGTTGCATATACTAACCATAGATAATCATCTTTATATCTGCTTCGTAATCCAAAATGATTTTTTTCATGCCACCAATGTAGTACATCTCCCTCTTCAAATTGATGGGCTGCATTAATCAATATTTGTTCCTTTGTATATTTAGGATTTACAGTTGCAATATTCATAGAGTCTTGTAATTGATCCCTATATCCAAAGGCACCACTTACCTGATAAAAACCTGCTTTGGCCATGATTCTAGAACTTATTGTTTGATATAAATACCATCCATTCATCATGTAGTCAAATCCTTTATCAGGGGATGTTACCTGTACTACACCCAATACTCTATTCCATCTATCTTTAATTTGCTTTAATTCTTTCTTTGCATTTTGAACATTTGTAAATTTATTAATTAAAGATTTGTTTTGAGAATCACTTAGACTACATCCTAATACAAATACGATAGTCTTTTCTTCTTCTTTTTCTAGCGTGATATTAAATGAAATGCTTTTTGTCAACATTTTTTCACAAATTGCTTGCTCAATTTTTTCTGATGAAGACATAAACACATTAATATCTCCATAGTTGATGCTATATACATTTCTCATTTTAACATAATTATCATCACCCATGAATTCTGTTAGAATGTGTCTTGTTGTTTTTTCTTCAAAATTTCCAAATGTAGGGTTAATCCAAAATTCAACATTTGTTTTTAATGAAGTATTTTTTTTGTTTTTTAATTTCATAAGATAGATTTTTACATTATCTTCTTCAGCAACAAATTCAGTTATTTCATGTCGTAAATCTTTTGTTTCACTTTCTAAAATACTATATCCAAAGCCATGGGTACATTTTGTTGGATCAAACGTTTTTCCATCAAATCTAAATCCTTCTGATTTGTCATTTAATACCATCTCATTTGTCCATGACGTTATTTTATACTCACCTGAATTGTATGCATAAGTATATCCACATCCATTATTTGTAACAATCGTTCCAAAAGTTTTATTAGAAATTACATTGCTCCATGGTGTTGGAGTATTTCTATTATAAATAACATATTCTTTTCCGTTGTTTTTAAATCCACCATACCCGTTATCAAAAGTTAATTTTTCAGTTTGTGGAATTTCGATGTTTTCTTCTAGTGGGTAAGTTGGATAATCACTTATTGTATTCTCTTTTTCTAGATTTGCTACCACTTCTTTTAGGCTTCTAAAATTATCAATTTCAAGTTTTATTCTTGGTACCATATCTAATAGACTTCTATCTTCTGCAGTGATATTTTCAGCATTAATTACTGTTACAGATCCTGGTGTGTGATAAAAACTATTTAATGTGTATATTCTATATAGTTCATCTTCTATCTGCTTCTTTATCATTTTTTGAGATTGCCCTGTTTCACTATTAATGATAATGATATCCACAAATATGGATTTGTTTTTATAGTATTCAAATGCTTTTAAAATTTCCATAATGAAACTCATTTGACTGATATCTTTTATTTCTAATGTTATAATCGGACGATCTCCACTTACTCCAAATTTCCACAATCCATTTTGACCTAATGCATTATTTCTTAAAAGATTCATTCTTTTTTCATTTACGGATAATTTTGTTGTTTGATACAAGAAATTCAACATAATATTATAGGTTCTCATATTTTCACCCGTAATATTTAAGTTCTTTGTATCAATTATATTCATCAATGTTGAAATTTTGAATTCTTTATCTAATACAGACTTTGTGTCATAGTACTTTATAATATCTTTTATCTGCTCTTGACTTCTACCGAATCCTACTACTATGTATACAGAAACGGATTCATTTGCTGGAATTAACACCTTGTTTCTCATTGATAAAATTGGATCTAAATTATCTCCTGCATAATTTGTAAGTTTATTACTTAGTGCATTTGCATTATTCAAATTATTGTTTCTACCGATAAAATTACTTCTTTCTGTTTCATATGTATATTCTTCTACTGTATTTGGAACAATTAGTCTCATAAACATGTAACTATTAATGTTCGTATCTCCTCTGTTTCTTCTTTTTGCAATCAAACTATTTGTTTTTTTATCATATTCTGTTGAGATAAACATATTATTGAATACTTTATGACTAACATCATCCATATTTTCAGATAAGATAGGTTCCGTGTAACTAGTTAGTTCAATTGTTTTATCTTCGTTTGATTCATTCTTGAATGATATTTTTCTTATTTCTGCATGATGAGATTTACAAACTACAATTTCTGTTTTTGTTGAAATTTCATTATCTCTTCTTAAAAATTTAATTTTGTCAGCTGCAAATATTACCTCATATTTTTCTGGCTTTTTATTCATTGGTGCATAAGTGTTACTCCAAATATAATTATTACTCATATCTTTAGCAAATAGGAATACACCATAATCTTGTTCTGTTACTTTTCTGTATCTATTTAATTGTAAAGTTCTATATCTCGAAAAACTATCCCCTCTATCATTCATAATTAATGAATACTTTTTATTGGATAATACTGACATCTCTGGCATGTAAGAAATATAATTGAAGTATCTAATATCATTTTCAATTGTTTCTTTGTTATAATCATATTTTTTGTATCCTGCCATTTTCAAATCAATACTTGTTTTTACTTGAACTTTTTCTTTTAATAGTAATTCAAATGTTCTTATATTAATATTTGAATGAAATAATTCTTTAATTATATCTTTTTTTAAATAATTTGTTAATCCTAATAGGCTCATACCTTGATGGTGAGCAAAATAAGATTTTACTATACCTTTATTGTCATAATCATATGATTCATAGAAGCCATAATCTGAAAACATATTTAAATCTTTGAATTTTTTCATGTTTTCATAGACATCTTCTGGAAATAAATCAACTGCCATTAATGATGAATATGGTGACAATACTATTCTATTTTCTTTTTCTTCTTTCGCTTTTAGATATGGTGTTGCAAAGGCCTTATATTTATAGTTTAGAGAATTATCTAATTCATTGTATGCCGATTCTGAAATACCCCAAGGCAGTTTTTTTGAAATTGATTTTATATAATCTTTTTGACAGAAATGAACAAAGTTGTATGATTCATCTAATAAAGTATTTGGATAATTCTTCATAAAAAGTAATGGCATATAATATTCAAATGCTGTTCCACTCCATGAGATTAATCCTTTTCTTCCTTTATAGGTTGTCAAAGATTTATCTAGACTAAACCAGTGTTTTGATGGGGCATCTCCTAGGCAAATTGCAATATAACTCGTTAGACGTGATTCACTTGCAAATTTATTATAATTGTATCCTGAAAGCCTTCCTTCATCTTCATCATAACCAATGCTAAAAACATTTCGTTTCGTGTACAGTTTCTTAAAGTTTGTGTTTTTTATCAGTTTATCACATAGCCTTACAAGGTCTTCTTCTTCAATTCTTTTTAAGAATTCTCTTGCTACAATATAACTTGCTACTAGGTTCCCCGAATCAACAGTAGAAACAAAATTTGGGTTTAAAACTTTCCTTGTTTTTACGTCATACCAGTTATAAAGATGTCCATGCCATTTGTCTAATGAGTCTATTGATTTTAAAATTTTATCTAAATATTCTATCGTTGTTTCTTTATCGATAAATTCTAATTCATATGCGCTAATTACAGATGTCAATGAAAATCCTAATGCAGTTGGTGATGTTCTATGATCAAGTTTTGGTTCTCTATTTTCTTGATAATTATCAGGTATTAAATAGTTGTTCTCTTCCGTTAAGTTATCTTCAAAATATTTCCATGTTTTTAAAGCAATTTCTTTTAATTCATTAATTTGCTTGTCTTTAAGTTGAATTCTATTATGAGATATATCTTTGCTGACATAATATAATACGAATGGCCCACTAATGAATATAATTGCAATTATATATGCTGCAACATTTTTTGTTATGAAACCTATTCCAATAAATATTATTGCTGTAAAAATATTAAATAAAAAATTTCTAATGTAATTTTTTAGGCTTCCATCAATTGTTTTTTCTACTTCCTCTGCTGTTATCCAGTTTAATAAATTCTTATGACTATAGAATAGACGATACAACGTTCTAAAAAATGCATCCATGTATAATTTTGAATAAAATGGTATTGTTGCAAATCCTATATAGGCTCTTAATAATAGGCTTTTTCCTCCATAATATAAATTTTTATAGTAAATACTTTTTTTGTGACGTTCTTTTATTGTCATTTTGCTTTTTAAAAAGAAGAAAATAGAAATTGCTAATTCTAAAATTACAAGAGATATCCAAACATAGGATTTATATCCTTTAAATGTAAAAGCAAGCAATAAAATTAATAATAAACAAGGATTTAAAAACATTCGAATAATATTGTCTAATATTTTGTATTTTCCTAGTAAATTAATTGGATTTTTTACCTTTCCTTTATTCTTGTTTGGTACTTTTTTCCCTAACCATCCAATAATTTGAGTATCACCTCTTGCCCATCTGTGATGTCTTGTTATGTCTGTCAAGAATTTAGATGGAAAATCATCAATTAATTCAATATCTGAAACATATCCGCATCTTAAGTAATTTCCTTCTAGTAAATCATGAGATAGTATTAAATTGTCTGGAAATGTGTCTCCTAATAGTTTATTGAAAACTTCGACATCATATATTCCTTTTCCTACAAAACTTCCTTCTCCAAATGTATCTTGATAAACATTAGGTACTACAGCTGTGTAGGTATCAAATCCACCTATTCCAGCAAATATTTGACTATATAGGCTTTTATTGGTTGCTTCAATGTCAACATCTACTCTTGGCTGCATTAGACCATAACCTTGAATCACTTTTGTACCCTTATTGTTTATAACAGGTCTGTTCATTGGATGAGCCATTGCTCCAACTAAGTTTAGAGCAGAATTAAGCACTAGCTTTGTATCTGCGTCTAATGTTATAACATATTTGATATTTAAATTTGTTCCATGTAGTGTATTTACATTAAAATACTTTGGTTCATCAATGTATTCTCCGAGTAGCAATTTATTAAATTGAATTAACGCTCCTCTTTTTCTTTCATATCCTAAATAGCAATTTTCTTTTTTGTTCCAAATTCTCTTTCGATATATGAAATAAAAAATATCTTTTTTATACTTTTTATTTAATTCTTCTGCATATTGTTTTCCGTATTCAGATATTCTTGCATCATAATCTGTTTCTTTTTCATCTCCTGCTTTTACGTCACCTAATAATGTGAAATATAAGTTATCCGTTTTATTTACTAGGTAAAATGATTCTAATGTTTCAAACATCTGCTTGATTTTTTCTGTATTTGATATGATTGTCGGTATTACAACCATTGTCCTTGATTCTTCTGGAATTCCTTTTGAATAATCAAGCTTTGGGATAATTTTTGGAGGTATAATGCTTGTTAATATTTGATTTGTAATCTGTACAATTAATTGGCTCACTGGAATCCATAAAATTAAAAATCCGATTATTCTATTTGGTATAAAAATAGTTGATAATCCTATACATATAATGGATGTAAAAAACACAATACTCATTATATATATTACTGTTCTTAATGTGTTATCTTTTGTTTTAAATAATGTAAAGCCGATATGTTCTTCAGGATTATGAATTTTTGACAAGTAATCATATTCATTTAGATGGGCTTTCTTTGAAAGTTTCAATAGTTGCTTTCGATAAGAAATTTTAGATTCGATTGTCATGTTTTTATACATTTCATCTGTCATCAATAATCTTTCAGTCTTGGATACTTTTTCATATAATTCTTCAACAGAAAATTCTAAAAATTCACTTAAGTCATTGAAAATATTAGAAATCAATACATTACTATCAATTTTCTTTTGAAATTCTTCATTAATCACTTCTTTTAGGCTTATTTGCTTATTCTTTAAAAATTCATTTAAATTTTTAAAAACTTCAGTACTATTTTTTATTCTATATAACTGATTATTTATTTCAAAAATATAATGACCGTTCTTTTTTAAATCAAAGTTGTCTTGAATAAATGATTCTAATGTAATATTATTTTTGTTTTTTATAATGTTATCAACATCTTCTTTATCTACCAGTTTTGCATATTCTTCTCTGCATAGATTATTTAATCTGTCTGTATAAATAAAGATCAGTGTTGGAAGAACGTTTTCCAATTCTCTGTAAGTAAATGCTTCCTTTGTTTCTTTTTGGTATTTTTTTAGCTCTTCAATTAAATATTTAAAACTTATATTATAATTTTTCTTTGACACAATATTTTTAATAATTTGATAATTTTTGATGATAATCTTTGCATCTTTTTTTATTTTTTTCTTTGAATTCATTATATTATTTTTGTGTTCAGCTAAAATATAGTAGTTATCAATTAACCACTCATTTGTTATATCTACATATTCATGTTCCTTGGTTTTTTTTACTAGGAAATTGTAATATTCTGTTATATCTCCGAAATTATTTAAAAATTTTTTTATCACTTTCGCCATAAATCTAACACTCCTGACATGATTATACCATATTTTTTTTTCTTATACTATTAAAATCCATTTATCAAATGCAAATAAAAACTCAGGTTTTAAAACCCGAGTTTATCTTTTTATATGGCGGAGTAGGAGAGATTTGAACTCTCGCGCCAGTTGCCCGACCTACACCCT
>CAMOQR010000004.1 GCA_946623125.1 uncultured Caryophanales bacterium
TAACAAAAATAAAAGTGCACACTTTTTTTGTGTACACTTTTATCTTACAACTTCAATAATTCCTGACTCACTTTTTATTTTTGCGAACTATTTGGGGTTCACTTCACTTAAGATTCCTTTTTTTTAATAATATGTTTTTTGTTCCCATTTCTTTTTCTTTTCTGCGGCATTAATGATTTGGGTTGCAATGTTTAAAGCAATTTGTTCTGTTTTTCGATTAATGTCTCTTAAGGGATTGAATTCTACTAAGTCGAATGATAGTACTTCATTCATATGTTTTACAATATATTCATTTATTTGCATGGCTTCTTCTTCAGAGATTCCTCCTTTTTCAGGAACAGAAACTCCTGGTGCTATGTCTGGATCAATTACATCTAAATCATAACTAATATGAACTCCTTTTGTTTTATATCCTGCAATTTTAAAGGCTTCTTCCATAATGGCTTCAACACCTTTTTCTTTTATATCTTGTGTTGTAAAAACGGTTGCTCCAGAATACCTTACATTGTCTTTTTCTGCCTCATCTATAGATCTTGCTCCAACAATTACGGTTCTTGATGGTTGAATGATTTTTCCATCATGATAATATCTTAGTTCACTACATTTATAACCATTTATTGCTGCAAGTGGTAATCCGTGAATGTTTCCTGTAATTGTTGTTTCAAATGTATTATAGTCTGTATGAGCATCTATCCAAATAATTCCTACATCGATATTTGCTTTGGCTGATGCTAGAGCAGAGGCTATTGCTACAGAGTGATCTCCTCCAATTAAAATTGGAAAATACTCTTCTTTTATTTTCGCAACCATATTTTTATATAGTTCTGTATTAAACTTTTCAATTTCATATTCATTTTTTCTTCTATCTGATAAGTTTCTACTTTTAATTATGGTAGGATCTTGTTGGAAAGACATTGCTTCTCCTTTATAAAATGTTTTTAAGTCGTTCATTAATTGAGTAGGCCCAAGACTTGCTCCATCAATATGAACTCCTAAGTCGGATCCTGCTTGAAATATCATTGTTCTCATTTTATCACCATATCCATTTTAACGTAAATTTTATTTCCTATCAAGAAAAACCCTTTAATTTCTAAAATCTTTACTGTATAATGGTTTTAGGTGATTATAATGAAAAAATTAAAAGAACTTTATCCAGAGGTTTTGGAAGATGTTGATGTTTTATCTATTAAGATTAATTCAAAAGATGTAGAAAAGGGAGATTTATTTGTTTGTACGAAAGGTGTTACAGCAGATCGACATGATTTTATTGATGATGCGATTGAACGTGGGGCTTGTGCAGTTGTTGTATCAAAAGATGTTGGAGAAAAATCTGTACCTATTATAAAAGTTGAGGATACGAATCGTGAATTACCTTTTTTATGCCAAAAATTTTATGATTATCCTGATCAAAAATTAAAGATGATAGGTGTAACAGGAACAGATGGAAAAACAAGTGTTACTACTATTATTCAAACATTAATTGGAAAAGATGATTGTGGTTATGTTGGGACAAATGGAAGAAGTTATGGTTCTTTTCAAGGTGATAATCCTAATACTACGCCAGATGCTCATAACTTGTATTTTTATTTAGATGAATTTGTTCAACATCATTGTACTTATGCATCGATTGAAACGTCTAGTGAGGCGTTTTATCGAGGAAGACTTCAGGCAATGAAATTTGATATCAGTGCTTATACTAATATTACTTCTGAACATTTAAATATTCATGGTAGTTTTGAAAATTATTTGAATTGTAAGTTACAACTATTTCACCAAACAAAAGAAGATGGCTTTTCTATTCTAAATCGTGATGATCCTTATTTTGAACAGGTTAAAAATGCTTGTGTTGCGAAGGTATTAACTTATGGTATGGATTCTTCTAATGATTTGCAAATTGTATCTTATAAATTATATCCAACTCATACGGATGTTGTTTTTCGTTATGATAATCAGGATTATTCTATTCATAGTCCTTTGATGGGAGATTTTAATGTTTATAATTTAGCGTGTGGCGTTTTATGTGTTTTAGCATTAGGTTTTGATATGGATACAATTATTTCTCGTATTCCTAATATTAAAGTTAATGGTAGATTAGAGTTACTTGATACCAAAACACCTTATTATGTAATGGTTGATTATGCTCATACTCCTAATGGTATTTCTAAGTTACTTAATTTTGTTCATACATTAAAAATCAATCGTAGTATTGTTGTGATTGGACAGGCTGGGGAGAGAGATTATTTAAAAAGACCAAAAGTTGGTAATGTAGTGGTTGAAAATGCAAGTTATGCAATTTTTACTTATGAAGATCCAAGAAGTGAAGATCCTCTTGATATCTGTCATGATATTATTGCGGAATTAAAAGATACTCATGATAATTTTGAAATTGTTGTAGATAGGCGTGAGGCAATTCAAAAGGCTATTGATATGGCTCAGGATAAAGATATGGTTTTAATTCTTGGTAAGGGTAATGAAACCTATGAAAAATTAAAGAATGAAACAATTTATTTTAATGATATTGAAGAGGCATATAAGGCTGTTGAAAATCGCAAAAAAAGAATTGGTTAAGTATTATGAAATTAGAGGTATTGTTATCTGTTTTGAATTTAAAAAAGTCTCAACTAAATAATATGAATATTACTAGTCGTTGTACGGTAATTAATCAGTGTAGCAAACTTGGCTATGAGAAGTATAAGAATTTCTATATTTATTCTTATCCTGAACTTGGACTTTCTATTAGTCGAAATCGAGGACTTGAAAATGTTTGTGGAGATATTATTTTGTTGTGTGATGATGATGTAGTTTATGATACAGACTATGAGCGTCTTGTTTTGGAAGAGTTTTCTAAGAATCCAAGTGCTGATGTAATTATTTTTAATATGGAAAGGCCAAATCGTAAAAAAAGAAAAATTACTTCTAGGAAAAGACTTCATATTTATAACTGTCTTCATTATGCTTCTTGTAATATTGCTTTTCGAAAAGATTCTATTATCAATCATAATATTACTTTTAATCCAGATTTTGGATCTGGTGGTTATTATAATGGTGGTGGAGGAGAAGATACTTTATTTCTTGTTTCTTGTTTAAAACAAAAATTAAAGATTTATTCTTCTCCTATTAATTTAGGGGTTGTGTATCATAAAGAATCTACGTGGTTTGATGGCTATAATGAGAAGTATTTTTATGGGAAAGGTGCATTGTTTACTGCAATTAGTCATTCTTTTCGTTATTTTCTTTTTTTACAGTTTTTAATTCGACATCCTGAGTTTTTGAAAACTGTTTCTTTTTTTAGAGCGTTTTCTTTAATGTGCTCTGGATCAAAAGACTATATAAATTATATTCATAAACATTGAATTTTGAGGTGATTTTGTGAATGATTTAATAACTATTATTATAAATGTTTTTAATGGTGAAAAATATATTAAAAGATGTTTAGACTCTGTTTTAAGTCAAACTTATTCTAATCTTGAAATATTAATTGTAAATGATGGGTCTACTGACAAAACTTTGGATATTTGTAAAAGTTATAAAGATTCTAGAATTCGTATTATTTCTACCAAAAATTTGGGACTATCCTTATCACGAAATGTTGGAATTGATCATGCTAAGGGAGAATATTTATATTTTGTTGATGCTGATGATTTTATTGAAAAAGATACGATTGAATATTTGTATCGACTTTCTATTCAGTATCATTCGGAGCTTACTACTTGTGATTTTCTTACTATTTATAATAGTAACTATTCTTTTCCTCCCAAAAAAGAAAAAATTCGAGTTATGGATTCTTATGATATGTTAAAAGATATTTTATTATCGGTTGGGTGTTCTGTTTCTCTTTGGAATAAGCTGATACATAAGAGTATTTTTCGTGGTATTCGATTTGAAGATCGTATTGTGAATGATATTTGTGTTACTTATAAATTGGCTATCGCTGCAAATTGTATTGTGTCTTCTAATCAAGTTAAATATTATTACTTTAAACATCATAATGCTATTACTGTTAAGAATTCCTCTAATTATAATCGTGCTGTTGATCTTTATCATGCTTCTTTAGAACGATATCAATATATTAAAAATATTTATCCTAATATTATTGAAAATGAAATCGGAATGTTTCGTACTATTTTTAAACTATGTTCATATGACAGTCCTCAGGTACGTGATTTTTTAGAAAAAGAAAATCTTATTCCTTTTTTTAAACATCTTTTTTCCTATAAGATGTTATTGGCACCGATTTCTTTATATGAAAAGATGAAGATGATTTTGTTTGTATTTAATGATCAATTATATAATAAATTATCGTTGTATCATAAGAAAAGAAATATGTCTAAGATTCAAGAATAGTTTTTTAGAATACGTTAGTAGAGGTGGTTGATATGAAAACCAGTTATAAGTATGAAAGAATCTATAATCGTTATATCAAAAGAGTTTTTGATCTATTTTTTTCTTTTTTTCTTCTTATTCTTTTTTTACCTTTTATGGTATTAATAGGTATTTTAATTATTCTAATTGATCATATATTTCCTATTTATACGCAAATACGTACAGGAAAAGATGGAAAAAATATTAAAATTTTTAAATTTCGAACGATGAAGGATCATGAGATTACAAGATTTGGAGTCTTATTACGAAGATTTTCTATTGATGAGTTTCCTCAAATTATAAATGTTTTTCTTGGTAGTATGTCTTTAGTTGGACCGAGACCTTGGATTGTTGAATATTATGAAAGGTTTAATATGGAACAGAAAAGAAGAGTTCTTGTAAAACCTGGTATTGTTGGTCTTGCCCAAATAAATGGTAGAAATAAAATTAGTATTCATGAGAAAATATCTTATGATTTAGAATATGTTTCTCATGTTTCTTTTTTGCTTGATTTTAGTATTCTTTTGAAGAGTATATTTTGTTTTTATTCTGATGAAAATGATATTCATCCTGATGATTATATTCAAAAAGAACTTATGGTTTTAGATAAGAATTGTAAAAAAAAGATTGTTAATTGAGTAATTTATTTTTATAATTATTGTTATAGTAGGTATTATTATTGATGTGTGTGAGGATTGATTTATGAGAAAAATATATTTCATTATTATTTCATTTTTCTTTTTATTATTTATGATTCCTTCTGTATATGCTACGGAACTTTTAACTGTTTCTGATGCTAGAATTGTTGAACAAAGTGGAACTGTTGATGTTGAACCTATTTCTTATCAAGATGATACTGTTCGTTCTAATATTGTTTTTAATACAGAGCATGATTTTATTACTTATGAGGTTGAGATTTCGAATCAAAATAGTAGTGATGTAGAGATTATTTCCATTGACAGTAATAGTATGAAAGATTATTTAGATGTTGATTTTTTAGATTTTACATCTCCTTTTTATATTGCTGCTGGTAGTCGAAGAAGATTACGTTTTAAAATCTTATATAAAAATCCTGTAACCAATCAGGAAGATATTACTGTTCGTGATTTTAAAATAACAATTAATGGGGAAGATACGGTTATACCTACTAATCCATATACTAGTAATTACACGGTTTTACTAATCTTGTTGGTTGTTGTAATTACTATTTTAATGGTTATGTATGTTGCAGGAGATTCTATTACACATAAAAAGATTATTAGTGGTTTTTTACTGCTTACTATTCTTGTTCCGTTTGGTGTTGTTGCTAAAAGGACTTATCAAGTATTTTTAGTTAGTGATAATATCGTTTTAAAGAGTAAAATGATTCCTTATAATGTTATTATATATAATGGTAATGGAGATGCAATTACTAGGATAATTCCTTTTGGAAATGTTGTGGGAGAATTACCCACTCCTATCAAAGAAGGATATCGTTTTACCAAGTATGTAGATGTAAATAATGAGGAAGTATATCCTGATACTATTGTTGAAGGTAATATGAAATTATATCCTCAGTTTGAGGCAATATCATATTCTATTACTTATGATTTAAATTATGGTTTTTTGAATACTCCTAACCCTAGTAGTTATACGATTGAAGATGAATTTGTTTTAAATAATCCAAGTAGAGTAGGATATAATTTTTCTGGTTGGAGTGAAGAGGATAATTCTACTTTAGTAACTCAGATGACTATTTTCAAAGGGACTTTAGGAGATAAACATTTTGTTGCAAATTATTCTCCTAATCAAAATACGGAGTATACAGTAATTCATCGACAGCAGGATATAAATGGTAACTATGTTGTAAAGGATACGGAAACTCTTTATGGTACAACAGATTCTTCTGTTACTCCACAGAGAAAGAATTATGAAGGGTTTGAGCAACCTGCTGCCCAAACAAAGACGATTAATGGAGATGGTAGTACAGTATTTACTTATGATTATCCTAGAAGCAGATATTCCTTCAGTGTTACAGATCGTAGTTATGTTGTAGATGGAAGTACAGCAAATGGTGTGTATTATTATGGAACACAAATATCAGTATCAGTTTCACCACCGGCAGGTTATTCTATTCGTTGGAATGATGGATCTGTTTCAAATGAAAAGACTTTCGTTTTAACAGAAGATACTGTATTAACTCCGACTTTGGTTCCTAATATTCATACACAATATAAAGTTGTTTATTTACAACAAGCATATCAAGATAATATTTATTATATATATGCATATAATTATTTCTATGCACAAACTGATTCGCAGGTAACTCCGGCAAGGAATACTTATGAAGGATTTGAAACACCTTCTGCCCAGACAATCACAGTAGCCGGTGATGGTAGTTCAGTTGTTTATTATTTTTATGATCGCAAAAAATATCATTTTAAGTTATGGTTAGAATATAGTGCAGAATTTGAATTATATGAAAATTATGATGTTGGCAAAGATATTTATAAAAGAGTAAAAGTTGGCAATTCTTATCAATTGGTTCCAATCGAATCTACATCTAGTTTTGCTACTAGTAATAGTAAAAGGACATTTTATGATAATTCTTTCGAGGAGGAAGTCTATTATGGAACACGTTTTTCTCTATTAGATTATAACTTCAAATATTATCAAGAAATTAATTATAATGATCATTCTGATTATTCTACATATTATTATTATAATGATTTCCATAATTATTATAATTCTTATGGTATTCATGATGATTCTTACTTAAAATTTTATACTTATGAACCTATTGCAACTCCAACTTATCCTGAAGAGCCAACAGCATCTTATTCCACACCGTCATATTCATCATCTTCGTGGTGGGGAGAATAAATCATTTTAAAGGAATTGATTTTTATGAAGTTACATTTATTAAAAAATAAAAATATGGAGAGTAAGATATCTTTTCTCTTACTCTCTTTTAATTTTATTTATCTTACAGTTATTACATTTTTAATTCGTATAGGGAAGATTCATTATAATATATATCGATATTCTACTGTTGTAGTTTCTCTTATTTGTCTTTTCTTCTGTATTGTATGTTTTTTTCTATCTTTTTTAAAGAAGAAAAAAAATCCTTTTATTATTACGGACTATATTGTTTTTGGTATTATAATTTTTGCTGTTATATCTTGTGTTTTTGCAATTGATCAGAAAGTATCTTTATTTGGACAAGGCGGTCGTTATGAGGGATTTTTCGCCATTCTTTATTATATTTCTTTATATTTACTAGCAACTTTTGTTTCAAAAGATAAAAAAAAGTATTTGATTTATTTTTTCCTTTTTCTAGGATTTATTCAGTCTATTTATTCTTTTTTACAGATTGAACATTCTCATTTTGTTTCTATTTCTTATCATTTTGGTGATACTTGGGCAACAGGTTTTTTGTTTAATCCTAATTTTTTTGCAGAACTTATTATTCTTTGTTTAGCATATGCCATGGGATTTCTTTTGGAAGAAGAAAAGTCTAAATGTCGTAAAATTATATTTATTATTCTATTTTGTGTTTATTTTAGTGCTTTAGCCATTAGTAATACTTTAAGTTGTTTTGTAGGTTTTCTTTTTATTTTATTTTATTCTTTTCTTTATGGTTTTATTAGAAAAAGAAAGATTCCTTGTTTTTTAATGCTTTTATTGGGGATGTTCTTGTTGTTGTTTTATAGTATTCGTAATCAAACTACTTTGTTGGGAGATTTTCATAAAACTAGTGGAGAGGTTCAAAATATTGTAGGTGGTAATTTAGATTCAAATTATGGAACAAAGAGGTTAGGTGTTTGGATGGAAACAATTAAGATTGTTCCTAAATATCTATTACATGGTTCTGGAATTGATAATTTTGATCAGGCATTTGGAGAAAAACATTTAATAGTAGGGCATTATCGTTTTGATAAGGCTCATAATGATTATTTGCAAATATTAGTTACGCAAGGTATTTTTAGTTTATTATGTTTTTTAAGTCTTTTCTTTATTATTTGTGTAAGAGGTGTTTTTCTAACGTATAAAAATCATGAGATATATTTTTTATTACCTGTTATTGGTTATTTAGTTCAGATATTTTTTAATATTAGTGTAGTTGAAGTTGCTCCTCTTTTTTATGTATCGTTAGGTTTATTAGATACTAGGGATACTTGTAAGATTCGAGAAATATGTATGGGTTTTAAAGAACTTAAAAAAGGATTTTTATTATGGAAAAAGTAAGTGTTGTTGTTCCAGTTTATAATTCTTCTCAGACTATTATGAGATGTTTAAATAGTGTTCTTAATCAAAGTTATTTGAATTTAGAGGTTCTTGTTGTGGATGATTGTAGTACTGATAATACTTCTCAAATTGTAAAAAGTATTGAAGATTCTAGAATTATTTATGTAAGACTTGAAAAGAATTCAGGTGTTGCTTGTGCTAGAAATAAGGGAATATCGCTTGCTAGTGGAGAATATTTATGTTTTATTGATTCGGATGATTTTTGGAAGCCTGATAAAATAGAGAGGCAAGTTGATTTTATGAAGAAGAATCATTATTCTTTTACATATGGTTCTTATTATTATCATAAAAATGGGAAGAATCATCTTGCTAAGGTGCCTTCTCGTATGACTTATTTATCTTCTTTAAAAAATACGGCTATTTTTACATCTACTGTTATGTTTCGTTTGAGTGACTTTGATCGTTCTTTATTGTATATGCCTCTTATTTTAAAGGGTCAAGATACTGCCACATGGTGGAATGTTTTGAGAGAGAGTGGAGTGGTTGCTTATTGTGTTCCTGGTGTTTATACTTATTATTCTGTTGGAAACAAGAGCCTTTCTCATAACAAGATTTCTTCTTTAAAGAGAACATGGGCTTTATATAAAAGAGAAAATCTTTCTTTTTATAAGAAAATATATTATTATTTTTGTTATGTTTATCATGCTATTGTGAGAAGAATTTTTTAGAAAAAATCATTATTTTGTGATTTTTTTCTTTTGTGTTATAATGGTTAAGAGTTGAGGTTGGTGATATTGTGTTAAAAAAAGGCATTAAGCTTTTACTTGTTTTATTATGTATGATGTCTATTTTTATGTTTTCAAGTGATACGGGGGAACAATCTCAAAAAAAGAGTGATAGTATTATTGTTCATATTGGTGAATTTTTTATTGGACATCATTTGGTAGGGAAAGAAAAGGATGATATGATTGAAAAATCTGTTTTTTTTGTTAGAAAAGGTGCTCATTTTAGTATTTATTTAATTTTAGGTTTTTTACTTATTAGTTTGGTAAAGGAATATCGTCCACTAGATTATCGTGCATATGTTATTGCTTTTGTTATTGCGTTTTTATATGCTTGCAGTGATGAGATACATCAGTTATTTGTTTCTGATAGAAGTGGTAGTGTTTTAGATGTTATACTGGATTCTTTTGGTTCTTTTGTTGGAATTATAATTTATCGTTTTTTCTATATTGTAAGGAGGAAGAATAATGAATAAAAAAAATCAATTGGCAAAGAATACTATTATTATATTATTTGGGAAGGTATCTACTCGTTTTATTTCTTTCTTTTTACTTCCTTTATATACAGCCTATTTATCAAAAAGTGAATATGGAATTGTTGATTTAATTCAGACATATGTTTTGTTATTTGTTCCTATTATAACTTTAGAATTAGAAATGAGTATTTTTCGTTATCTTATTGATTCTAGAGATGATGATAATAAATCTGATAGACTAATAAGTAATAATTTTTATGTTTTAGGAATTAGTTTATTGTTATTTAGTGTTTTATATTTTATTATTAATTCCTTTATGAAATTTCCTTTTCCTTGGATTATTTGGATTGATATTATTGTATGTGTTTTATCAGGTAACTTTTTACAAATTGCAAGGGGATTAGGAAAAACGGTTGATTATTCTATTAGTTGTATTTTAACGGGATTAACTACTGTTATTTCTAATATTATTTTAATATGTCATTTTCATATGCAGGCAGAAGGTATGATTATTTCTATGGCTCTTGCAAATGGGGTTTGTAGTTTGTATTTATTTTTACGTTTAAAATTATTTAAGAGGATTCATTTTAAACTAGTTGATTACAAATTATTAAAAGAAATGTATCGTTATTCTATTCCTTTAGTTCCTAATGGAATTAGTTGGTGGATTGTTAATGTATCAGATCGTAGTATTATTATTTGGATTATTGGTGCATCTGCAAATGGGCTTTATGCAATTAGTAATAAATTTTCTATGATTATTTCATCTCTTACGGGTATTTTTAATCTTAGTTGGAGTGAGTCTGCTGCTTTAAATATTAATTCTACGGAAAGAGATACTTTTTTCTCTGATATTGCCAATACTGTTATGAAATTATTTGTTTCTTTAGGTGCTGGAATGCTTGCTTGTATGCCATTTGTTTTTCCTCTTATGATTCATCCTAAATATCAAGATGCATATAACTATATTCCTCCTTTAGTAATTGCTACAGTATTTAATGTTGGTATCTGTTTTTATAGTCAGATTTATCTTGCTAAAAAGTTATCTAAGAAAGTGGCGTCTACTACTGTAATGGGGGCAATTATTAATATTGTGATTAATTTATTGTTTATTAAACAACTTGGTTTATATGCAGCAGCACTTTCTACTTTAATATCTTATTTTGTTATGTTTGTATATTTCCATTTTGATTTAAAAAAACATGTAAATATTCAATATGATAAGTTATTATTATTTAGAAGTATTTTGATTTTTGCTTTTATCATTTGGATATATTACTCTCATAATATTTATTTGTATGTATTTGGATTTATTATTACTGTTTTATATTCTATTGCTTCAAATTATCAATTTCTATTAGGTTCTTATCATACGATAAAAAATAAAATAAAAAAATAATATTAACATATAATTCACTAGGTGATTATATGTTTTTTTTGAGTTTAATTCATCAGTTATTATCTTTTACTGGAAGTTATTCTGTGGATGCTTTTTTAGAACCTTTGTCATTAGAGGAGGAAGAAGAGTGTCTTAAGGATAAGAATGTGAATCTTGCTAGCAGAAATAAATTAATTGAACATAATTTAAGATTAGTTGCTCATATTGTAAAAAAGTATGATTCTGCCACTTGTGATACAGATGATTTAATTAGTATTGGGACGATTGGTTTAATTAAGGGAGTTGATACTTACCAAGCAAATCATCAAGTCCGATTAACTACTTATTGTGCAAGGTGTATTGAAAATGAGATTTTGATGTATTTTCGTAAAAATAATAAATATAGTAATGATATTTCGATTAATGATCCTATTGGTTATGATAAAGATGGGAATCCTATTGAAATATTAGATGTTATTAAAGTAGATGATGTTGATTTTTCAGATGAGGTTCATCTAAGAGATAATATTCATTTATTAAATCAATATTTAAGTGTTCTTACTCCTCGGGAAAGAGAAATTATTATTGATCGTTATGGATTAATGCAACATGATCCTCTTACACAGAAAAGTATTTCTAAAAAGTTGGGAATTAGTAGAAGTTACGTTTCTAGAATAGAGAAGAGGGCACTTACAAAATTATTAAAAGAATTTATTGTACATAATAAATTATAAGTTTATTCTTTTTGCTATCATTTCTTCTAATTTACTTTTTCTTGAAAATGATTTATAATGATGGTAGTAAAGAGATGGTGTTATGGGTAGTGTAAAAAATGATAAAAAGAAAGTTCATAAGACGTTTTGGATTTTTTTTGCTGGTTGTGTTTTTCTATTGTTATTTTTGTTTTTATTTGCTGAATTTATTTTGTTTCCAAGGATTGAATTAAAAGGTGGTAATAAAGTAATATTAAATTATTTAGAAGAATATAAGGAAAAAGGATATTCTGCTAGTCATTTTGGAAAAAATATTACAAAAAATGTTTCTATTTCTGGAAAAGTAAATTCTAAGAAATTAGGAGATTATAAAATTGTTTATCGTGTAAAAGATGGGGCTTTTCAAAAGAAGGTTGTTCGTACTGTTTTAGTTCGTGATAAGAAGAAGCCTTCCTTAAGTGTTTCTTCTGGTAATTTATATATTTGTCCTGGTTCGAAGTTTGAAAAAGAGGAAGTTACTGCAAAAGATAATTATGATGGAGATTTGACTTCTAAAATTAAGACCAAAGTTTCTAAGGATAAAGTTACATATACTGTTCGTGATTCTAATGGAAATGAAAAAATTGTTTCTCGTAAATTTGTTTATGAGGATCATGAAAAACCGGTTATTACTTTACTTGGCAGTGATGTTGTTGATATGTGTGTGAATGAGGTTTATAAAGATCCTGGATATGAAGTATTGGACAATTGTGATAGTGATTTATCTAGTAAAGTAGTTGTTGATGGTAGTGTTGATAATAGTTTGGTTGGAGAGTATGACTTGTCTTATAAAGTTGTTGATAAAGCAGGTAATGAAGGAAGTGCAGCTCGAAAAGTAAGAGTAAGTAATGGGGATGCTGCAGGAGTTGTTTATTTAACGTTTGATGATGGACCAAATGAAGGTACAACGAATGTTATTTTAGATATTTTAAAAGAAGAAGGGGTAGAGGCTACTTTCTTTGTAACGAGTAAAGGACCTGATGAGCTAATTAAACGTGAATTTGATGAAGGACATACTGTTGCTTTGCATACTTCTTCTCATGATTATGCAACTGTTTATGCATCAGATGATGCGTTCTTTCAAGATTTACAAACGGTAAGTGATCGTGTTTTAAGAATTACGGGAGTTGAGTCTAAATTTATTCGTTTTCCTGGTGGCTCTAGTAATACTGTTAGTCGTAAGTATTCTAATGGTATTATGAGTCGACTTTCTAAAGAGGTTGTTAATCGAGGATATAAATATTATGATTGGAATATTTCATCAGGTGATGCGGGAAGTACAACGGATCCTAATGAGGTTTATTCTAATGTTGTGAATAGTTTAAGAAAAGATAGGGTTAACATGGTCTTAATGCATGATATTAAACCATATACGAGAGATGCACTAAGAAGAATTATTCAATATTGTAAGGAAAATGGTTATCCAATGAGAAAAATCTCAAATTGTACCGAAATGATTACTCAAAGAGTAAATAATTAGACAAATACTTTAAAATGGGTTATAATACGTTAGGAGTGGTGTTATGGGGTTATTTCGTCCAACTATTTATAAACCTACAATATTTGACATAGATTATGATTCGTTAAAAAAACGTGGCATTCATTGCCTTGTTTTTGACTTAGATAATACGTTAGGTTTAATTGAACATAAGAAGTGTCCTAGAAAGACTAAGCAATTGATAAGAAGATTGCAAAATGATTTTTTGATTTTAATATGTTCTAATAATACAAGAAGACGAATTAAACCATATCTAAAAGATTTAGGAGTAGGCGGAGTTTCCCTTAGTATGAAACCTTCTACTTATGCACTTCATAAAATTAAGCATAATTATCATTTAAAAAAGAAAGAAATGTGTATGATAGGAGATCAAATGATTACAGATATTTTAGCGGGAAATCGTTATCATATTATGACTATTTTGGTCGATCCTATGGGAGATAAAGATTTAAAAATTACAGGTATCAATCGAGAACTAGAGAAAAAGATTATTCTTAGATATCAAAAGAAGGGAATATTTGAAAGAGGAAAATATTATGGATAGTGAGAAACGATGTATGGGATGTGGAGTTGTTCTTCAAGATGAAAATGTACTACAAGAAGGATACACATCTAGTTTGGAAAATGAACTTTGTCAAAGATGTTTTCGAATGAAAAATTATGGAGAATATCAAGTAGTTACAAAGTCTAATGATGAATATATAGATATATTAAGAGAAGTTGGAAAAACAAAAGATTTAGTTTTATATATTACGGATTTATTAAATTTGGAAAAGAATATTGAGCAAATACGTAGTATTATTCCCAATAAAATGATTTTGGTTTTAAATAAAATAGATGTTTTTCCAAAATCTGTTAAAGAAGAAAAATTAAAGGCTTATTTTGAAAGTGTAAATGTTCATTTTGAAGAAATCATTGTTATTAGTACTGCAAAGAATTATAACATTGATTATTTATTAAAAAGAATTAAGTATTTTCAAACAAGTCGTAATGTTTATGTTGTTGGACATACGAATGCTGGAAAAAGTAGTTTAATTAATAAGCTAATTAAGAATTATTCTGATAAGACTCAAGAATTAACAATGAGTCCTCTTCCTTCTACGACTTTAAGTACTATTACGATTGAAATAAATGATTATTTAACATTAATTGATACTCCTGGTTTGGTAGACTCTGGTTCTATATTGAATTGTGTTGATTCTAAAATGGTAAAGAAGATTTCTCCAAAAGAAGAGATTAAACCTCGTACTTTTCAATTAAAGAAAAATCAATCTATTGTAATTGAAAATTTTATGAGGATTGATTATATTGAGGGTGAAAAAAATAGTTTTACTTTATATTTATCTAATGATTTAAAAGTGAAACGTTTATTTAATATTATTCGTAATAATGATTTAAAAGATAAATCTAAGGTTACTTGTTCTATTAAATATGATGAAGATCTTGTGATTAATGGGTTAGGTTTTATTAAAATTGTTAATAAAGGGATATTAGATATATACCTTGATAGTAGTGTAGATGTTTTTACACGAAAGAGTTTGATTTAAAAGACAACTAAGTTGTCTTTTTTTTTGTCAAGATTGTGTAAAACTAATTTTTTCTTTGGAATGAGACTTTACTTTTTTAGGGTTTTTGGATAGTATAATAATTAAGTAGTGGTTGATTGTGGTGAAAAGTGGGGGATGAAAATGTTTATAGGAGAATTTCATCATTCGATTGATGAAAAAGGTAGAATAATAATTCCATCTAAGTTTCGAGAGGAATTAGGTAGTTCTTTTGTTATTACAAGAGGGCTTGAAAATTGCCTTTTTGTCTATTCTAATGATAATTGGGAGAAGATTTGTTCTAAACTAAATTCATTACCTTTCACTAAAAAAGATGCGAGAGTTTTTAATCGCTTCTTTATGTCAGGTGCTACAAGTGTTGAGTTAGATAAGCAAGGACGTATTAATATTTCTACTCCTTTAATTCAATATGCTAATCTTGTAAAAGATTGTGTTGTTATTGGTACTGGAGATCGGTTAGAAATATGGTCTCAAGAGTCTTGGGATGAGTTCTTTCAATCTAACAAAGATAGTATGTCAGACATAGCCGAAAATTTATTTCAAGAAAGTGTGGATCTATGATGGAGAAGCATGTTAGTGTTTTACTAAATGAATCTATTTCCTCCCTAAATTTAAATGAAAATAGTGTTATAGTGGATGCTACGTTGGGCTATGGTGGACACAGTAGTAACATCTTGGAGAGAATAAATAAGGGGTATTTATTCGCCTTTGACCAAGATAGTGAAGCAATTCGGCATAGTACCAATCGATTATCAAAGATTGGTACTAACTTCACTATCATTAAAAGTAATTTTGTTCATATGAAGGAAATGCTTTTGGATGAAGGAGTTCATGAAGTTGATGGTGTTTTATTTGATTTAGGAGTGTCATCTCCTCAATTAGATGATGAGGAAAGAGGTTTTTCTTATCATCAAGATGCAAGACTTGATATGAGAATGAATCAAGAACAGGCTCTTTCTGCTTATGAAGTAGTAAATAATTATTCCAAAGAGGAACTTGCTAGAATATTTTTTAAATATGGAGAAGATAAGTTCTCTAATAATATTGCTAAAAAGATAGTTGAATATAGAGCATTGAAACCAATTGAGACAACTATGGAATTGGTAGAAGTGATAAAAAGTGCTGTTCCTATGAAGTTTCGTCTTGATAAGCATCCTGCAAGACAAATATTTCAGGCTATTCGAATTGAGGTTAATCATGAATTAGATGTGATTGAACCTGCGTTAGAACAAGCTCTTGATTTAATAAAAGTTGGTGGGAGAGTTTGTGTTATAACATTTCATTCTTTAGAAGATCGTATTGTGAAAAATTATTTTAAAGAAAAATGTATGATTGATGAAAAAGTAAAAGGAATGCCTAATATTCCTTTAGAATATTTACCGGATTTTCGACTTGTGTATACGAAAGCAATTGTTCCATCTGATGAGGAGATTCGTCAAAATCCGCGTGCTAGAAGTGCTAAGCTTCGAGTTATTGAAAGAATAAAATAGGAGAGGATTTCAATGAAAAAAAAGAAGAAAAAGGTAAAAACATCAAAATTTGAAAAATTATTGTATTCTATTGCAGTTTTTTTATTAGTTATATCTCCTGTTTCTATTGTTTTTTCTAAGGCTACGTTGGCTCAAATTAATTTTGAGGTAGAAAAACAAAAGAAAGAAATTGAGGCTCAAAAGAAAACCAATGAATCTTTGGCTATGACAATTGATGAATTGGCTTCTTTAACAAAAATACAGGAAGTTGCGGAGCAACAGGGTTTGAGTTATAATAATAATAATATTAGGACAGTTGTAGAAGATAGTTAATCTGTTGGGACGTGATTTAAGTGAAAAAAAAGAGAAGAAAGAAAAATAATATACGGTATTCGAAAGTAGTTATTTTATTCTCTCTTTTTTTGTTTGTTGTGATGATTGCTAGGGTTTTACAATTAGGTCTTTCTCAGGAAATTGATGGTGTTAATCTTAAAAAATTGGCAAGTCGGAGAACAACTCGTACGGATATTATTAGTGCACAAAGAGGTACTATTTATTCTGGGGATGGAGATGTGTTGGCTCAAAATGTTGCCTCATATACGTTGATTGCTTATTTGGATCCGAAACGTAGTTTAAATGAGAAACGGCCTCAGCATGTAGTAGATAAGGAAGATACAGCAGAAAAACTTGCTCCTATTCTTGAAATGGAAAAAGATGAAGTATTGAAGTATTTAAATAAAGAAAATGTTTATCAGACTGAGTTTGGTACAAAAGGAAAGGGGTTAAATGAATTAACAAAGAAGAAAATTGAGGATTTAAATTTGCCGGGAATTGATTTTATGGCAACTTTTAAAAGATATTATCCTAAAGGAAATTTTGCCTCTTATATTCTTGGTTATGCGAAAAATCAAAATGATGAGAATTCTACCATAACTGGTGAGATGGGAATTGAAAAACAATATAATTCTATTTTAAAGGGAGAAGATGGTTACGTTACTTATCAAAAAGATTTAAAAGGATATAAAATTGCAGATACTTTAGAGTATCGGGAAGATGCAATTCAGGGAAAAGATATTTATTTAACGATTAATTCTAGTATTCAGTTTTTTGTTGAGCAGGCTATTAATAATTCTCATAAGGATTATGACTGGGAATGGTTTACGATTACGATTATGGATGCTAAAACGGGCGCTATTTTAGCATCTGCATCTGATCCTAGTTTTGATCCAAACAAAAGAGATATTTCAAATTATATGGATATTTTTTGTCAAACTCCATATGAGCCTGGTTCTACTATGAAAACTTTTACTTATATGGCTGCTATGGAAAATGGAGTATATGATGGAAATGAGACTTATAAATCAGGAGTATATACGACAACAGATGGTACGGAAATAGGAGATTGGAATCGCAATGGTTGGGGTTATATTACTTTTGATACCGGTTATGCTTACAGTAGTAATGTAGGTGTTATTAATATTATTAATCGACATATGAATAGTACAATGCTTCGACAATATTTTAAACGTTTAGGTTTTGGAAAAAAGACTGGTATTGAGTTACCTAGTGAAAATCGTGGAAAGCTCGATTTTAAGTATGAAACTGAAATTTATAATGCTGGATTTGGACAAGGTATTTTAACAACTCCTATCCAAAATGTAAAAGCATTAACGCCTCTTACGAATGATGGTATTTTATTAGAGCCTTATCTTATTTCAAAGATTGTTGATTCAGAAACAGGTGAGGTTTCCTTAGAAAATAAACGTACAGAAATAGAGAGAGTTGCTTCTACGGCAACGGTTCAAAAGATGATTCAATTAATGGATACTACTGTTAATGTTCCAGGTTTTACTGGAAGTGGATATCGAATCGAAGGGGGAGAGCTTGTAGGTAAAACAGGAACGGCTCAGATTGCTAATGAAAATGGTGGAGGATACTTAAATGGTCAAGAAGATATTATTTCCTCTTTTTCTGGAATTTATCCAAAGAGTAATCCTCAAGTTATTATTTATGCTTCTGTAAAAAGACCATCTGGTGGTAGTCAAAAACCTATTAGTAATGCGATTAAAGAAATTGTTCATAATATTTCGAAATATTATGGTAATAGTGATACAGAAAATGTAAAGATTGATGTTCAAGATTATGAGGTTCCAAGTTTTGTAAATAAGAAGTTAGATTCTTGTATAACTACTTTAGATTCAAATCATATTCCATATGTTGTGATTGGTGGAGGAAGTAAAGTTATTATGCAAACTCCTGATCCAGGAAGTGTTATCACAAATCAAGATGTGGTATATCTTATTACGAATGATTCTTCTCTAACAGTTCCTAATGTTGTTGGTTTGTCTTCTAAAGTTGCAAGTGACTTATTATCCCGTTTGGGTCTTACGGTTCATATGAATGGGGTTGGATATGTTACAGATCAATCAATTGGTGAGGGAACTCCTATTACCAGTGGGATGGAGATTAATTTGAATCTTTCTCCACGTTTTTCAAATGAATGAGGTTATTTATGAAGAAGAAGTTACTTATTTTATTTGAAATTTTCTTAATTATTGGTATGTTTTCTTGGTATATTGTGAAGGAAATGATACCAGATGTTTCTAAAAAGTTTGGTTCTAGTGATCATATTGTTAATACAAAAAGATTTCAAAATATGATTGATTTTAAAATTGATTCTTCTTGTGAGTTTGCTATTTTATTAGATGATGAGGGTATTGTTTATCATATGTTTTTCTTTCATCGAGATTCTGTTTGTTTATATAATCAAAATATTGAGGGACTTCCCTTAGAAAAGGCTATTCCTCGAATTTCTGATTTACTGATACAAAATGGTTGTTTGAAAAAGAATTCTTCTATTGTGATAACAAGAGTTTTAGATTTTCATTATGAGGATATTCTTTCTCATTTTAAAAATTCTATTTTCTCTTTTTCTCAATCTATTACTTTTTTGGAAGAGAAAAAAAGTCTTGAGGATTTTGCTTTAGAATTTGGTGTTTCTTATGATAATTTATCTTCTCTTTTGAGTGGACTAGATTATTATTCTAAGAATATTACTGGAATTGGAAGAGCAAGCCAATCAGTTTCTTATGATGGACGTGAGTTATCAAATCATGTTTATCAAGAGTTGGAACAATATGTTTTTGTAAAACAAATTAAAAATTTAGAGAAAGAAAGTACTGATTTTCCAATTTCTCTTATCCCAGGAGATTCTTCTTTAAAAATGTATCCAACCTCTAGAAGTTGGTATTATGTTCAAAATGGAAAAATATTCGCTTATATTGAATTTGAATTACCTATGGAAGTAGTTGGTTATTGTTATCAAGGTTCTATTGATTTAAGAAAAGAAGGGGAGTGTATTTATGAGTAAATATATTCGCGTTAAAAATATTGTAATTGTTGCTTTATGTATAACTGTTGTTATCATGGCTGCTGGTTATATTATATTGGCAATCGAGATTGATAAGTTGCAAAATGTTGATTCGGTTTTTGATGTTTCTTTTACAAATGTGAAACAGATATCTTCTATTAAAGGTGGTTCTGCAGAACCTAGTGGTAGTATTGATATTCAGGATTCTGGTAAATCTTTAAAAATGAATTTTATTTTGAATGAAGTTCATGATGAAATTGATTATGAAATAACGATTCAAAATCGTGGGACTATGGATGTTGCTTTGATAGATTTAATTATGAGCCCTGATTTTACTGATTTTGCGATTCTTCAAGCATATGATCCTATTTCTATTAGTCTTTCAACGATTAATGGTAGAATTTTGGAACCTGATGAAGAAGCAACTGTCAAACTTAGTGTTTTTTATAATCCTGTTTCTTCTCCTTCTTTGGAAGGTATGAAAAAAATTAGTGGAAAAGTAGGTATTTTGGCTGAGTCCATTTCTTCGAAGTAGAGTTTGACATCTACTTCTTTTTTGATATAATAATTATATTAGGGTGTGATAGTAAGTGATACGAAAATTTTTTCATAGTTTATTTAAAATCATTTTCTTTTTATTATTTGTTTCATTTGCTGTTGGACTTATTTTACTTGGTTTATATCTTAATAAAATATCTCAAAAAAAATATGTTTTTGATTCTGTTTTAAATCAAGTTGGGAATCAACTTTTACAATATATTCAAACAAATTCTCCTTATAATTTAGGAGATGATTTTGAAATTCGTGGAACCTCTCAGATGGATTTTAGTTCTGAGAAATATGAGAATAATGTAACTAATGATTTAGAGTTTGAGAAAAAAAATCAAATATTAAAAAATTTATCAATGATGGATGTTCAATATCAGTTTTTACAGAGTAAAACGGATGGAAAATTATTGTTTTCTTTAGATGAAAAAACTCCTAATAAATCTATATTTTCTGGTAAGTATTATATTGAAGATGCAACAAAATATTATTATGTTGATGGAATTTTAGATCAATATGTTAATGGTGGTAATAATAACTATTTTGAAATGTTGAATGAAGAATATACGACTGAAAAGAATTTAGAGTATTTATATCATTTTTTTCTTCAATCTATAGAAAATCAAGTTTTAGATACTGATTTAAAAGGATATGATACTGAGGTTAATTTGGGGGATGATCGAGTAAAAGTTGGGCAGGTTTCTCTTAATATTAATAATAAGTATCTTCTTAAGGTTTTTAAAGGAGTTTTAAAAGATATTAATCAAGATAAGAGAGCAAAGACTTTAATAGAAAATATTTATCCGGAGTTATTAAATGAATCTATTTTAGATGATTTTCATGTTTTAGAAGATGATGAAAGTTATACTTTAAATATTTATATTCGTAAGTTTTTATATAAACCTTGTAAGTTGGAATTATTGTATATGAAAGGGAATCAGAAGGAATTGTATACTTATGAAGGAAATCTTGAATCTGGTTTTTTCTATTATTCTGTTGATAATGAGGTTCAATATACTGCTGATGTATCTTTTAGTTCTAAAAGGGCTAATTTTATTCTTTTAAATCGAAGTGGGGAAGAAAGTGGAAATATTAAAATTGAGAAGTCAAGTAATGGTTTTTTATTTACATTAAACTTGGCTCTTGATAAAGATAAATATGATCTTGAATATTCTTCTATTATTAAGGATTATCATAAGAATAAGTCTTATATTAGGGATGATCATTTAACTTTTAAATTTGTAGAAAATATGGTTACTACTTTACAAGGAAATGTTATAATGTCATTAGATATTTCTAATGATGTTTCATTCCATGAAGATACGGCTAATTCTTATTTAGAAAGTACGATTGGGGTAGAAGCAAAAGATAAGTTTGATCATATAAAAGATACTGTTAAAGCACAGTTAGAGAGTTAGAGGTGGGATGTATATGGAAAAGAAAAAACATAAAAGAACTGTTAAATTGATTTTTAAAGATAAGAATGCGAAGAAAGAAAATTATACAACTGGTGAACGTATTAAAAGGTTTGTTTGTTCTTATGAATTTTTATATACCTTGTTTTTTATTCTATTAGGTGTTGTTATACTTCTTTCTGTTATGGTATTTACTAAAGTTCGTGAGAAGAAATCCTCTGCTGCTAATTTAGTTATTCCTATTTTAAAAGATGGAGTTCATAATAGTATGAATCTTGATTTAAAACAGTTGTATGAGAGTGGCGAGTATACAATAAAGATTACTAATTATCGTGGAGATACTGTTAACGCAGATGATGTATCTTATTCTCTTACGGTTCGAAATGAGTCTCATTCTTCTATTAAAGTATTACAAAATGACTCTAAAAAGAACTTAATTGTTGATCAAGAGGCAACAAGAATTGAAGGGATTCATTTTGATCCTAATGAAAAAGAAGAAGTTATTTATCGTTTCTCTTTAGAGGATGGTGTAGTACCATCTGATGGGGATACGATTTCGATTGAGATTGCTAGTTAAAAAGGTCATGTTTAATTGACTTTTTTTTTTGTAAATGATAGAATGAAATAGTATAGTATGATGATAATCGTGAGAGGAGTTTGAGTATGGATTTTGATTTTGAAAAAGATAAAATTCAAATCGAAAAGAATGGTGAAATGGTCGATTGTGATGTTTTATTTACATTTGATAGTGAAGATACTATGAAGTCTTATGTTGGGTATACAGATCATAGTTTTGGTAAGAATGGACGCAAAAATATTTATGTTTCTTCTTTTCGCCCCTTTGGTTCTACTTTAGAACTTTCGGATATTGATGATGAGATGGAATTAGAAATGGTTAATCATGTGTTAATGCAATTAGATAAAGATAGTAACAGATAAGGTGGTGAGAATATGGATAGTGTTATTTACGAAGATGAGGTTGTAAGAGAAAAGGTATATGAAGCAAGTTTTGATGCTTCTAAGAAATTGACTGGTCGTCAACAAAAAAGAAAAGTTTTTAATATGATGAAAAAAGAGGGAATTCCTGTTCTTAATGAGTCCGAATATGAAATACATTTTGAAGAGGATTCTGATTCTCAAAGAATTCATTTTACTGTTACTCATGTTTATACGAAAAAAGTTCCTTATCGTATTTTAAGAGATGAAGTATATCATGGAAATTATATTTTAGGTGGATTAGCAATTACTCCAGAAGAACAAAAAATGAAAATATTTGATCAAATGAGAAAAGATGGTTTTGCGATCGATTCTTCTGATGATTATGAAATTGTCTATGATGGTGTTCAAGATTCTGATACAAATGAAACTCAAATTTCTCCATATGTTGTTTATAGAATACAAAAAGAACAAATTACTCCAGAAGAGGCTGAACGTTTTTCTCAAAAAAAAGATGATTCTGTAAAAGACTTATATCGTGAAATGGTTACATTAAGAGATAAAGTCTTATCTTCTGAAAGTGCTGATGATATTTCTCATCTTTCGGATAAAGTTATGGAAGTAACCGATAAAGTAGATGAAGTTGTTGAAAAAGATTTAAAAGATTATGGTTATTTTGAAGAAACTATTCAGTCTTTAACTTTAGAGATTCAAGAAAAAGAAAAGAAGTTAATAGAACTTACAGCTTCTTATGAACAATCTTATGAGGCTATGAAAAAAATAGTGGAAGAAGAAACTTATGAACATGTTTCTTCTGATGAATCACGACAAAAAGCAGAAAAAGAAAATTCTAATTCTTTAAGTATTCGAAAAGAAATTGATAAGACAAAAAGAGAGCTTTCTTCTTTGAGAGGTAAGTTAACAAAGATAAGAAATGATTATGAACTTGCGAAAGCATTTGGTCTTTCTGCAAGTGAGTATCAAGAACTTACTACAAATTTAAGAAAATCTACTATTATGAATGCTATTTTAAAAGAAAAAGGATTAGAAGATATTTTAGCCATTCCAGCAAGAGAACGTAGTGCTTCTCAAAGAAAAGTGTTGCAGGATGCTAAGAGAAAAGTGTTTGAAGAGATTGCTTCTTTTCAAACGGAAGGTGATAGAAAAAGTGTTTTGGAGTCGATTGAGGCTTTATATGGGTTAGAGTTAAGTGAAGTTCTTTTAAAGGGAAGACAAAGAGTTCTAATTGTTAAGAAGTCTTCTTATGAAAATATTATAGAAAACGCTAAGTCATTACCTGAGAAGATTATTAAACAAAAAGAATCTGTTGTTGATTATGAACCTGCAGAGGTTCCTAAAGATATGGCTGAGGTGTTTGAAAAAAGGAAAGAGGCTATGAATCGTGTTGAAATTGGACGTGGAGCCTTTGTTCCTGGACGGGAAGAAATTCGTGATGTTGTTTTAAGAGATCTTGGTATTGATATTTTAAGTGATGATTCTTATGAGGTTAGTTATGAAGAAAATGAGGATCATACTTCAACAAATTATGTTTTATATCAAAATAGCCTAGATACGAATCTTTCTAATGAACCTACTTTAGAAGATGATACTTATACTTCTTCTAGTTTTGATACTCCATCAACTGTTGCTATACCAGAAATTGTTACAACGACACCTCCAGTAGAATCAGAAAAACCTCTTTCTGAAGAGACTATTCAACCTGAGCTTAAGGATATCGTTTTCCCAACTTCTGTAGAAGATAATGGTCCTGTATTGGAAGAAGATCCTATTGTTTCTGATTATGATCGTTCTGATCTTATGACGCATTTTACAATTTATCGGGGAGATGATGATAAGTTATATGCGAGAAAATCTGCTTTTGAAAGATTTGATTTAGTTCCTAATGGAGAAGAAATAAAAATTAATGGTGCTGCTTGTTATGAGATTAGTCCAGATGATGTTGTTAAATTAATGGAAAATGAAAATAATGAGACTTCTCCTTATGTTATTGATTATGTAGATTATGATTTTGAAAAAGACTATGATTTTTCAAATATCTCTATGGATGATGTTCACGAGAAAGTTACTATCTATGTAGATCAAGATCATAAATATTATGTATATAAACCTGTTCTTGATAGATTTCATCTTGTTCCATCTAGTGAGGAAGTTACCATCAATAAAATTGCTTCTTATGAAATAACTGCAGGAGATGTTGTTCAGATTGAGGCTAATTCCTTGAATGATACTTCTCCATATATTGTGGAATATCAAGATTTCCAGAGAGAGAAATCTTTTGATGAAGAAATTATTCATGAAGAAAATGAAAGATCATTAAAAATTAATTCTTTATTTGAACATCCTGAGTTGTTAGATAAGATTACCATTTACCATGATCAGGATGGAAAATATTATGTATATAAACCAGTCCTTGATAGGTTCCATTTAGTACCAATCAGTGATGAGATTCAAATCAATGGAGTTGCTTCTCATGAAATAACGGCCGGAGATGTTGTTCAAATAGAGGCTAATTCTTTGAATGATGTTTCTCCATATATTGTGGAATATCAAGATTTCCAAAGAGAAAAATCTACGGATGAAGAAATTACTCGAGATGAAGATGAAAAAATATCTAGAGTTCAATCTTTACTTGAGGGAACTGATTTACTTGATAAATACTCTGTCTATCATGATCAAGATGGAAAATATTATGTATATAAACCGGTCCTTGATAGGTTCCATTTGAATCCATTAGGGGATGAGATTCAAATTAATGGAGTAACTTCTTATGAAATATCTTCAGGAGATGTTGTTCAAATAGAGGCAAATGCTTTGAATGATGTTTCTCCATATATTGTAGAACATAAAGATTTCCAAATGAAAAAGAATGATTCTCTTAGAGTACAAGAGTTATTTGAAAACCCTGATTTGATGGATAAATATTCTGTTTACCGAGATCAAGATGGAAAATATTATGTATATAAACCAGTTCTTGATAGGTTCCATCTTATTCCATCTAGTGAAGAGGTTCAAATTAATGGTGTATCTTCTTATGAGATTCAACCAGGAGATGTTGTTCAAATGGAGGCTAATGCTTTGAATGATGTTTCTCCATATATTGTGGAACATAAAGATTTCCAAAGAGAAAAATCTTTTGAGGAAGAGATTACTCATAAAGAAAATGAAAGGATTTCTAAAGTTCAATCATTACTTGATAATAAAGATTTAATTGATAAATATACAGTATATCATGATCAGGATGGAAAATATTATGTATATAAACCAGTTCTTGATAGGTTCCATTTAGTACCAACTAGTGAAGAGGTTAAAATTAATGGCGTATCTTCTTATGAGATTCCATCAGGAGTTGTTGTTCAGATGGAGGCTAATGCATTGAATGATATTTCTCCTTATCTTATTGAACATAAGTCTTTTCAAAGAGAGAAGACTCATAATGAAGAGATTACACATGAAGAAAATGAAAAATTATCAAGGGTTACTTCTTTATTAAATAATCGTGATTTACTTGATAAATATACCGTTTATCGTGATCAAGATGGAAAATATTATGTATATAAACCAGTACTTGATAGATTCCATTTAAATCCAGTAGGAGAAGAGATAAAAATTAATGGTGTATCTTCTTATGAAATACAACCAGGTGATGTTGTTCAAATGGAAGCCAATGCATTGAATGATACTTCTCCATATATTATTGAATATAAAGATTTTCAAAGAGAAAAGAAAAAGAATCTAGAGAGCGATATGAACAAGATGGATTCTTCTGATACAAAAGAACATCTTAATAATAATCATCTTCCTATTCGTGATGAAAATAAGTTAGATAATAATGATCTTTCTAATCCAGTAGATAAAATTTATGAAAATGACAAACCTGTTCAAAATAGAGATCATAAAGATGAGAATGATAAAACATTGAATAAACCTATTTTGAAAGAAGAAAAGGATGATGAAGTTATCTTAACATTCTATTGTGATACAAGTGATCATAATCAAGTTTATGCAACACGTCCTGATTTACAACGTTTTGGTATTAATCCATCGTCTTCTCCTGTTAAGATTCAAGGTAAAGACTGTTATCCTATTAGTTCTGATACCAATCAACTTATTCAAAATATTGCTCGTACTAGTAAAAACCCAAGAATTACTATTCGTTATGAAAATGTTTCTTTAAAGAAAAAACAGGTAGAGTCAGTTAAACCTCATGTAGAACAAATTCTTGATAAACTTACTAATGGCCTTGATATTCGTGTTAATGATGGTAAGAATTATACGGCAAGTAATATTAAATGTTTTGATAATTTTAGAGATGAATTACATAGTGGAAATGTTGCTTATAACATTGTTCATGTTGTTCCAGCAACTGTTAAAGCAACAGTTAGTTTCTTCCGTAAATTAGGTTCTAGATTATTTTTAACGGGACGTGGAAGAGAAGCAATGAAAGAGCTAGATTCTAGATTAGATAAGTTGTCTAGTGAAGAGTTACAAGTTTTATTTGATGAATATAAAGGTAGTCAATTAAAGACGGATATGAATCATCAAATTAATCCTCTTATTTTAAATCGTTTACGTAGATATGGATTAGAAAGAGTTGATCAGTTAAATAATCAGATTCTAAATCATTATACAAGTTTATTTACTTTATTGGGACAAATTCGTTCTATTGAAGATAAATTAAATTCTCGTAGAGTTGGTAAGGCTGAGGCTGATGCTTACGAGAAGAAGAGGGTTGAATTGATTCATGAAGCATCTCTTCATATTCGTGAGATTTTAAATGATAGACGGGATGCCAATAATATTTTATCTAGTGGAGTTCATGGAATTGAAGAAGACTTTAAGGCAGTTTCTACTAAGATGAATTATGTTGGTTTACGTTTTAGTAAAACAAATGATTTTGATAATGAATTACAACATCAATTAGGTAATTTTGGAAAGAATTTAAATGTTGCTTTGGCTAATGATAATGATGAGGCAATTGTTCAAAACTTTATGGGACTTGAGAGTTGCTATTACAAAAATACAGATATTCGTGGTAGTATTGTAGGTCGTAGAAGTGTTGGAAGTAAATATTATTCTCCAATGGCACAAGAGTTTGATTATCGTGATGATCCATTCATTCGTGATTTATTAATGACAGTTGCGGTTACCTCTGCAACAGTAAGTGCAGTAAATGCTGTTCGTGTTCACCAAATTGAGAGTAGACAATTGTTGGATGAACAAAAGTCTAATGCAGATTCTGTTAATGCTATGAATGATAAGACGATGGATACTGTTCATGAAACAGGTCGAGATATTGCTTCTAAGCGAGATGAATTCTCAAAAGGAATGGAATCAAAAGTTGAGCAAGATGTTTTAACAAATGCGAATACACGGGAAAGAGCACATTTAGATAGTACGAATTGGAAATTTAATAATGCATATCATGCGGCTGATCATGCTGGACATGAGGCTTATAATCAGTTCTATCAGGATGTTACAAACCAAATCAATCAAGTGGCTGATCAGTATGCTAAAGGTAGTATTACTCAAGCAGAGGCTCTTGAGAGAATGGCTCAAATTAGTAATGATGCTAATTCTACTTTACATGAGGTGGTTGATAGTAGTTTAACAATATTAAAAGATTATGCTGCTACTCATCCGCAATTTGATTTAAAGGCAGTAGAGGAGTCTATGGAATATTTAGTTTCTCATCCTACTGCTATTGCAGATATGAATCAAGCCATGGTTGATGTTACTAATATGGGAGAGGGTTTAACTTCTTTACAGGCTGCTCATATGGAGGCGTTAACATCTCTTCCTAGTGATATGGCATCTACTATTGTATGTGCTGCATCTTCTTTATTACTTGCATCTCATGTTGCTCAATCTATGAGACATAAGGCTCAAAGAAAAGGAGAATATGGTGATGAAGTAACTGATATGATGGATGATTATTTATCCACTTCAGAAGAAGAGGCTAAGGTTAATCGAAGATAAAAAGGTTTGAGTTTCAAACCTTTTTCTTGCTTTTTCTATAAACTATTGTATACTTAAAGTAATAGGAGGCGTTATGAGAAAAAAGAGGTTATTAGGAGCAGTTTTATCTGGTTGTTTTTTTCTTCTTTATTTTGGTGGACTTTTATGTTTGTTCTTTTTTAGTGGTTTATTTACTGGTGATGTTCCGCTTTCTATTTTTATCATTTTTTCCGTTGTTTTGGCAATTCCATTTTTTGGTGTATTACTTGCTTTGTATTATCGTATTCGTGAAATTCAAAACGGCGAAGAAGATGAGGCTAAAAAATATTAGGAGGTATGTATATGATTCTTGTTACGACAGATGAAATAAAAGGAAAGGAAATATCTGAGTCTTTGGGTATTGTAAAGGGTGAAATTGTTCAGTCTAAAAATATTGGAAGAGATTTTATGGCTGGAATGAAGACTCTTGTTGGCGGAGAAATTGTTGGTTATACAGAAATGATTCGTGAGGCAAGACAGATTGCTACAAAGCGTATGGTAGATGAGGCAAATTCTCTTGGTGCTGATGCAGTTATAGGAATTCGATATGGTTCTTCTGCTGTTATGCAAGGTGCTGCTGAAATTATTGTTTATGGTACTGCTGTTAAATTAAAGTAAAGATTTTCTTTACTTTTTTTCTTTTTTGTTATATATTGTTTTTGACGTTTTTGCAATTAAGCTATATGACGGATACCCCATGGTGTTTGACATGTGGCTTTTTTGCGTTGGAAAGGAGTGTGAAAGAAAAATGTCATTCATCGAGGTTAGACAGATATCAAAAACTTTTAGAATTGCTCGAAAAAAGAGTGGACTAAAAGAGTCTATAAAATCTTTCTTTAAGAGAGATTTTATTCATGTGAAGGCAGTAGAAGATATATCTTTTTCTATTGATGAGGGTGAGATTGTTGGCTATATTGGGCCCAATGGAGCAGGGAAGAGTACGACGATTAAAATCTTAAGTGGTATCTTAATCCCTGATTCTGGAGATTGTTTGATTGATGGTATTACTCCATGGAAGAATCGAGTTGAATATGTCAAAAGAATTGGTGTTGTTTTTGGGCAAAGAAGTCAATTATGGTGGGATTTACCAGCAGAGGATACATTTGATTTATTAAAAGATATTTATGAGATTCCAGAAGAAGAATATCAATCTACAAAAAATGATTTAGTCAATCGACTTAATCTTCAAGATATCATAAACATTCCTGTTAGACAATTAAGTCTTGGACAGAGAATGCGCTGTGAAATAGCAGCAAGTCTATTACATAATCCTAAAATATTATTTTTAGATGAACCTACAATTGGTTTAGATGCAGTATCTAAACAGATTGTAAGAGATTTTATTAAAAAATTAAATAAAGAAAAGAAAATCACAGTTATTTTAACAAGTCATGATATGGCAGATATTACATCACTTTCAAAAAGAATTATTTTAATAGGAAATGGACATGTATTATATGATGGAAGCCTGAAAAAACTTCAAAATCGTTATGAGTGTGAAAAGTATATTTCTATTAAAACAAAAGATAGGCTTTTCATTCATAAAAAAGGAATTTATCATAAAAAGAAAACGAAAGATGGTTATGATTTAACGATAAATACAAATGAAATTAGTATTTCTGAATTGTTAAATGTAATTTCAAAAAAGATTACGATAGATGATATTGAGATTGAAACGGATAATATTGATAATATTATTGTAAAACTATATAAGGATTATCAAATATGAGGGCTTATTTTACTTATTTTAAATTAAAATTTATTAGTAGTCTTCAATATCGTATGGCAGCTCTTGCCGGAATTGCAACTCAATTTTTCTTTGGTTTTGTATATATTATGGTATATATTGCTTTTTATGAATCTGGTAGTCATCATACTCCAATGAGTATGGCTCAAGTTGTTACTTATTTATGGTTAAATCAAGCGTTACTTGCTTTGGTGAATCAATTTTCAAGAGAGGAAGAATTATTTAAAATCATTAAAGATGGAGGAATTTCTTATGAGTTAATCAGACCTAAGAACTTATATTTTATGTGGTATTTTAAGGTGATTGGACAAAGACTTGCGAATGTTTTATTAAGGTTTTTTCCCTTAATTATTGTAACATCTCTTTTACCAAGTCCATTTCATTTTGGACTTCCAGCATCTTTTTCCCATTTTTTATTATTTCTTTTTTCATTAGTACTTGGTACTTTACTTGTCACTGCACTTACTGTGTTTTATCCTATTGTCACTTTAACAACTATGAATGAAAAAGGAATTGTTAATTTAATGATATCCATTGCCGATATCTTATCTGGAATTGTTGTTCCTATTCCTTTTTTTCCTACATTTTTACAAAAAATCTCTTCTTTTTTACCTTTTCAATATATTAGTGATTTACCATTTCAATTATATGTTGGTACAATTTCTTTTGAAAAAGGTCTTTTTGGTATGATGATTCAATTTATTTGGATTATCTTATTTCTAATTATTGGTAACTTTTTCATGAATCAATCATTAAAAAGAGTTACAGTACAGGGAGGATAAATGAAATTATATTTAAAATCACTTTCTATGCATCTTAGAGGAGAATTAGAATATCGTGTAAATTTTATTTTATCTTTTCTATCCCAAATATTTGTTTTTTTTACTTATTATTTTATTATTCTTGCTTTATTTACAAAGTTTGATCATATTAAAGGTTTTACTTTATATGAAGTATTATTATGTTTTAGTATTATACAATTTGGTTTTTCTTTTAATGAAGTTTTTGCTAGAGGAATTGATAAGTTTGATGTTTTAATTATACATGGTAATTTTGATCGACTTTTATTAAGACCTAAGAATATCATTTTACAAGTTTTATGTAGTGATAGTGATTTTGTAAAAGTATCGAGAATGATTCAGGCTTTGATTGTTATGGGAATTGCTCTTATTCATTTAGAGATTTCTTGGAATCTTTTTAGAATACTTTGCTTACTATTCATGTTGATTTCTAGTTGCGTTATTTTCTTTGGAATCTTTTTAGCCGCTGCAGCATATTGTTTCTTTACTGTTCAAGGGTTAGAAGTTAGAAATGTTTTTACTGATGGTGGAAAGCATATGGCTCAATATCCTATAGGGGTATTTCAAAAAGGATTTGTGTTATTTTTTACTTTTGTTATTCCATATGCTTTTGTAAATTATTATCCTTTACTATATTTTCTTGGTAGAAGTAATTCTATTTATTATGCTTTTTCTCCATTATTGGTTTTCTTCTTTTTATTTCCTTGTATTTTACTATTTTATTTTGGGATGAGGAGATATACTAGTGTAGGCTCTTAGGCCTACACTTTTCTTTTCGTTTATGATATACTTTTTTTAGGGTGAGAATGATGAAGTTAGTTGCGGCGAAATGTCCTTCCTGTGGGGCAAATATTAATGTAGATAGAAGTTTAAAATTTACAAAATGTGAGTATTGTAATACAGAAATATTGGTAGAAGAAGCAGTTGAAAATTTGTTAAAAGTTGAACTTAAAGATTCTCCTAGTTTGGATAATTATTTGAAACTTGGAAATCGTTATTATGAAAATCAAGAGTTTGAAGAAGCATACAAAGTATATTCTAAGGCAGAAGAAATTGATCCGGATAATCCAATTGTTGTACTTCGAAGAGGTCTTTGTCGTTGTATGGTATCGGATTATAATAATCTTGATATTATGGCTGCGATAAATGGGATGAAGACGTCTTATGAGTTAATGAAAAAAATGAGGCTTTCAAAACAAGATATCAATCAAAGTATTAATGATACTGGGACAGTTTTATATTTAACAAAAAAATATATTGTAGATGTTTATAATCGAAATCAGTTGAATAAAGAACAAACAAAGGGATATATTGAAAGACTTGAAAAGTGTTTAGATGGTTATTTATATTTAGATCAAATTGTGGATGGAGATTCTGAATTAGAGGAAAAAATTGTTCATTCTATTATTGAAATTATTGATATTATTTTAGGTAATGCGAATAATTCCAAATATCAATTAAGTAGTTCTTATATGAATGAATTAAAAGCAAAAAAGAAAGAATATTTAAATCGAGTAGGAAAGACTTCTTATTCTGTTAAAAATACTATTTCAAAAGAAAAGGTAGTTGGAGTAGAGAGTAAAACATCTATTGTTTGGGATATTGTTTGTTATATTACTATCTTTTTCCTTTTTATTATGTTTTTAGGTTCTTTATTTAATGGAGAAAGTTTCATTACGATTTTTACTTGGTTTTTTGCTATTATTAGTTTTATTCCTCCATTAAAAAGATTTTTGATGAAGAAGTTTGGTAGTAATATGGGAATGATTGTAATTATTGTGAGAGTAATATTACTACTTGGTGCATTTATTCTTTTAGCCAGTGGACCTGTTGAATTTGAAAATACTTTTAAAGGAGAAGATGGGACTACTATTATTTTAAAAGAGGGAAAAGTATCTATTACGAAGGAAGATACTGTAATTCAAGGAACCTATCATTGGGATACTAAAGATAATGATTATTATATTCATGTTCAAGGAAAAAATTTAGATGAAGATATGGAGTATCGATATCGACCTAGTGAAGATGGTGGTAGCCTATGTCTTTTAGAGAATGATCAATGTTCGATGATTTATTTACCGGTAAAGTAAAATATGTAAAGTAGGTATGGGAACCTACTTTTTTTATGAAATTGATGATATACTTTATTTAAGATAGAGGTGTTTATGAGGAAAATATACTTTACTTTGATTAGTATTTTTTTGTTTTTAGTTATACCGGTTGTTCATGCTGAGTCTAAATATTTATATGATGTCTTAAAAGAAGAAGCAGAAAGTGGAGGATTAGCCAAAGAATACACGAGAGAACATCATGATTCTTTTACTAAAGATCCAACTCATCAAATATACCACTGGTATGCCACAACAGAAGAAGAGGGATATGCAATTAATCGTAAAAATAATATAAAATTAGGTGATTATTGTTGGAAGATAATTAGAACTACTGATACAGGAGGAGTAAAAGCACTATTTAATGGTATTTCAACAAATGGAGAATGCAATGGTAATAATATGTCAATTGGTAAGGCTAACTATACTAGATATGAAGATCTATATTACACAGGAACAGCAGGATATATGCACAATGAATTATATAGTCCAGCAGAAATAGATTTTTTTAAGTTTGGAAAACTAAATCAAAATGGAAATAAAATTGCTGAAGATGAATATACTGTAATTAGTAATAGTATTTCAGGTAAGACATGTAAACCATATTCATTTAATAGTTCAAATGAATGGACACTAAATACAGACTGTTTATATTATAATACAAGTATTACCTTAAAAGTAAATACTGCCGGTGATTATATCATTAATTATTCTTTTGATCCGGACTGGGATATAGACTCTTTGACTATATATAAAAACAATGTAGTAATAAATAATATTGGATTTGAAAGCAATAGTTCAATCATATTAAATGATATAAAAACAACAGATGAAATAAAAGTAGAGTTTGAACCATATAGACCATCAGATAATCGAACTGACTTAACTTTTAGTGTAGATAGACCAGTTGGTGAAATAATAGATACAAGGTATTATTTTGGAAATGATGTTATTTATTCAAATGGTGTCTATACCTTAAAAGACTATGTAAGAAATGATGGAACACAGACATTAAAAAATACACATTATTTTTGTAGAGATGGTTCTCTATCCTGTGAAAGTGTATTATATCTAATTAATTGGACTGATGATTTAAGAGTTGATTATTTAGAATTTACTGAGGGTAAGAAAATAGAAAATTTAGTTAATGATCAATTATATGGAGAAAATAAAAATAAGATTAATTCCCCTCTAAAAGATTTAATTGATACTTGGTATGAACAACATATGCTGGCTTATTCTAAGTATTTTGAAGATACAATCTTCTGTCAAAAGATGATGCCAATCGATAATAATTGTTACATTAATAAAGATGGAGGAAGGGGAGTCTTAGAATTCATAAAACAATATAGTCATGCTAGTTCTGATACTGAAGATTATTTATATGATTCTACTTTAAAATGTGATCATGAAAATGGGATGTATAGCATGTCTAATCCAAGGGCTAAACTGAAATATCCAGTTGGACCTATGAGCTTTGCAGAGACATTGTTATTATCAGATGGTAATTATACTCATAAAGGTGCTTCAGTATTGAAATTTCCTGGAACTAATGATTTCTATAGTTATTGGATTTTAACTAATCAATTTACAGGTACAAGAAATTATGGAATGGCTTTAGGTCAAAGTGGAAATGCTAGTTATAGTTATGGCGCTAATTCCAACTCAGTTGTACCAATGGTTTCATTAAGACCAGAAGTGTATTATTTAAGTGGAGAAGGAAGTGTGAATAAACCATATATTATTAGTTCCAAATTGAAATATAAGGTGGATGTATTAATCAAAAATGAAACACAAGATTTAACTATTAATTTAACAGACTTAACACAAGTAGAAGAAGGTACAAAAGTAGATTTTAAGGTAACTCCAATAAAAGGTTATAAAGTAGTAGATTTAAAAATAGTTGATGAAGATAATAATGAAGTAGAATATTCTACTGAGAATAATAAATATATTTTTACCATGCCATATCAAAATGTAACTATAATTCCTTCCTATGAAAGAGTATCCAATGCTATTAGTATAGAAGAGAATAAGAATACTAAGGAAATAGTAATAGAAGTAAATGATTCTAAAGCGGTAATATATGAAAATACTGTTAAGTTTACTGTAACTCCAGAAGAAGGATATGAAGTAGAATCAATTGAAATAATTGATCAAGGTAATAATAAAATAGCATGTAAGAAAACCAAAAATGATAATGAATATGAGTTTATTATGCCAGATACGGATGTTGTGATAAAGCCATTTTATAAAAAAATTACAAAAGAAGAGAATATTACAAATCCAATGACTGGTAAATTATTATTTCAAATTTTTGTATTTGATATTTTATTTATTTGTATTATGATATGTTATTTTTGTTATAAATCATTAAAGAAAGTTTCTTAAGATAGAGACTTTTTCTTTTATAAATTATAATTATAATGTTTGACTTTTTTATAAAACTAAAATATAATATGACCCGAGGGGATTCTATGAATACGGATTATAATTTATATAAGATTTTTTTGTATCTTTATGAGGAGAAGAGTATATCGAAAACTGCTAGTAAGTTGTATGTATCTCAACCTGCTATTAGTTATAGTTTAAAGGAGTTAGAGAACCAGTTGGGTTATACTTTATTTTATCGTAATAGTAAGGGAATAGAACCTACTTTAGAGGCAACTGAGCTTTATTCTTATATTTCTACTGCTTTTAATATCTTACATGATGCAGAGGAACATATTAAGAATTTGAATAGTTTAAATATTGGTTGTATTCGAATTGGTACGCCATCTCATATTGGTATTTTCTATTTATCTCATTTTATAGCAGATTTTCGTAAATTATATCCAGGTATTCGTTTTGAGATTATTTGTAAATCTACATCAGATATGGTTGATATGCTTGAGACTAGAAAACTAGACTTAATTGTTGATACTTTACCTATTAATAGTAAGAAAAATGTTACAAAAGTTACTCTTGCAAAACTACAAAATTGTTTTGCTTATAATAAAAATATTATGAAGAATGTTCATATTCAATCTGTTGAAGATTTACTTAATTATCCATTAATTTTACCAAGCGCAACTTCTTCTATTCGTTTAAAGCTTGATGAATATATGGAATCTCAAAATACTAAATTAGTTCCTATCTTAGAGAGTTGGACAACTGAAATTATGTTGGAGATGGTTCGAAGAGGAGTAGGAATTGGTTATTTTATTAAAAATGTAATTGAAACACAGGCAGATCAAGATAATTTTGAGGTTATTACTTTTGATAATGATATGCCGTCTGTTGATGTATGTTGTGTTTATATTGATGACTTTTTAACAACAGCAACTCATAAATTTATAGATTTATTAACTAATGATAAAGTAGGGGATTAATATGGATTATTTATTAAGTGATGAAAGAGAAATATCAAATCATGATTATGAAATTAGAAAAAAATTATATTCAGAGTTTATGAGTTTGCCTGATAATTTTGTTTCTAAAATGCGTCATTTACAACCTCAAGTTGGATGTTTTAATAATTGTAGTTTTTGTAGTAAGTTTTCTGTTTGTAAGAGTGAGTATTGGTCACTTAATTCTCTTCGTAATGTAATTGCAGCATTAAAGTATACGGCTCGTAATTATACTGCAGATGATTTGCTTTTAGCATGGGATAGAAGAGAACATCGTATTGGAGTTATTTTTCCATATTTAAATAATGATATTGCTTTATATCCTTATTTAGATCATTATATTGATCTTTGTTATCGTGAGTTAGGTGTTCGTACTCGTATTTCTACCGTATCTTTTTCCAGACATAATAGGGCTTTAAATGAGATGCATAGGAGAATCTGTTCTAATGATTTGTTTTATGCTCTTGCAGGAGTACGTTTATCTATTAGTCAATATGGTCGTGTTTGGGAAGAAAAGTGTTCTAAAAATTCTTTAGAAGATTATAGTCGTGACTTGGCTAATTTCTTAGATATTTATCGTCCTTATTATGAAAAGTTTGGTACTGGTTCTCGAAAGATGTGTTGTGAACTTCGTTTTAATCCATTGGTTGAAAATGCTAAAGTATTGACTTTTTCTTATCAAAATCATTTTGTGATTGCTGTTGCAAATTACTTATTTGTATCAAAAAATCCTAATATTTCTTTTGAGGAATGTTTTATTAAAGATCCTTATGATCATTCTCTTTCTTTCACTACAGATGGAATTCAATTTTTAGAATATAATTTAGATTTTATAGTAGATAATGAAGATGGTGTTATTCATTATTTAGAAAATAATCCTTCTCATGATAGAGAAGTGGAAGCATATCTTTTTAAAAATCGTGATGGAATTTATTATTCTATTGATCCAAGACTTACACCAGAAGGAAATTATGGTATGCAAATATATCCAGAGACTGATGTTCGTCTTCGTTCTGGGTACATTATTACAGAAAGATTCTTTTTAAATGCGTTATATAATTTTAAAAAGAGTAGAGGATTTACTTTAAAAGATTTAATTGTAGGTAGTTCTTTTGATGATTGTGATGAGGTTGTTAATATCTTAAAAGAATATTCTAAATATTATAGTGAAATTGGGAAAAATGAGAAGAGTTCTTATATTTTAGAACATGTTATTCCAATAATTGAGGTTTATATTAAAGCCCTTAAATATTCCAATTATTCTTCTGATGTATTTTTTGATAAATATTTTACAATTGATACTGGTATGATTTGTAATCTAGGAAGAGCCATTAATTTATTTAAAGGAATTACAAAATTTGTAAATGAACCATTAACTCCTATTCATGAGAGAAATTATGGTAGACATTGTTCTACTATGAAACAAGAGAATTATGTTTGGTTATTAGGATGTGATTTTCATAATACTGTGTTAATTGAAAAACTAGATTTATTTAATACGGCATCTGTTGAGGGACAAGTATCTTTTAAAAGAAAGATTGTTTTAGATGATTTTAATATGAAAATAGAAGAAGATGAAAAATACTTATATCCAGGAGAGGTTATCTAATGTCTATTGATTTTTATAAAGAATTTGGAGAATATGGTTATCTTGCTAATTACTCAAATCATGGATTTTATAAAGATGGAGTTTATTATCCAACTGTTGAACATTTTTATCAATCTCAAAAGTTTTCTGATCCTGAAATTATAAATAAAATTATATCTTGTAAAACTCCAAAAGAAGCATCTAATATTGGAAGATGTCGGGATTTGATTCGAAAGGATCATTTTGCAAGTCAAAAACTTCAGGTTATGGAAGAAGGAGTTTATTTAAAATTCAAACAAAATCTGGATATTCGTAGTAAATTATTTGAAACTAGAAATCAATCTATTCGAGAGATGAGTGTAAAAGAGTCTTATTGGGGAGTAGGTCCTAATTTAGATGGAGAAAATCATATTGGAAAAATATTAGAACATGTTCGGAGTCGATTGAAAGAAGATTTTTTTAAAGATTTGATTGATCAATGTCGAGATAAAAAAATATATGTAATAGGACATTCTAATCCAGATATTGATTCTTATTATTCTTCCTTTTTACTTACTAGAATTTTAAAGTCTTTTGGAATTGATTGTGTTTGTGCGGTACGTGATACTTCTTTTGCAGATTCTAAATGGATCCAGGATTATCCAATTGCTGATTATGAGGTTGTAGAAGATTACAATTCTAAGAATTTTATTTTAGTAGATCATAATAGTTTAGATGGTATTTTAAAAGAAAATGTACTGGCAGCCTTTGATCATCATAGAATTACAGGTGAGGTATCTAACTTATATGAGGCAGAATACTCCTCTTGTGGTTTGTTGTTATATGATTTTTTTAAAAATTATTATTCTTTTACAGAAGAAGAAAAAACGATGATTGCTTTTACGGTTCTTAGTGATACGGAGTTTCTAACTTCTAGTCGTTTTGGAGAAGAAGATCAGTTATTATATGAAGAATTAGGAATTCCTCTTCAATTAGAAGAACTTAAAAAGAAATATTTGAAGACTAATAATTTTCAATTAGATATTTGTAGTAATTTTTTTAAAGATTTTAAAAAATATAATTATGATAAATTAGTTATTAAAAGAAGTATGATTCGAAGTTATCATGACGATTTTAATAAGTATTTTCCTATTTATCAGAAGGAAATGGATTCTTATGATATTGATTTATTAATATGGTGTGATTATGAAGATATTTCAACTTTTATATCTTATTCTGATGAGTCTTTTCAATTTCCATATTTTACTACTAGTACTTATTTGGTATTAGATTATTTAAAAGAAAAAAAATATCTTAAAAAGTAAGATATTTTTTTATAAGTTTTTTTTATTTGTTTTTATATATATAAATTATTTTTATAAATGATATTAAAATTATATGTTTGATTTATATTACTTTTCTTAGTATTATCTTATTAAAGAAAGGTGATTTTATGGAATCAACACATACTCAATTATATACTTTTTATTCTTGCAAGAAGATTTATTTCAGAAAAACTCCTTCTCGTTGTTTTTTATTGGAAAAGATGCCTCATTCTTTTGGAATTAGTCTTATTCCGAGGAGACCTGTTGTTGTCTCTAAAAATGGAGGTATTTTATTATTTCCAAAATCCTAGACTCTATTTAGAGTCTTTTTTTTATTCACTTGCTAGATTATCAAAGTATCCTTGGATATAGACAACAGGAGTTCCTTTATCTCCACTTCCACTGGTTAGATCACATAAAGAACCAATTAAGTCTGTTAGTCTTCTTGGTGTTGTTCCTTGGGTTATCATTTTTCCTTTTAAATTACTATCTTTATTTCTAATTTCTGTTTTAATGGCTTCTTTTAATTCTTCTCCTCTTAAAGATGCATATTTATTATCAGAAATAAACTTTAATTTAATTTCATTTGGTGTACCTTCTAGACCAGGAGTGTAGGCTGGAGATACGACAGGATCTGCAAGTTCCCATATTTTTCCTACAGGATCTTTAAATGCTCCATCTCCATAAACCATTACTTCTACTGTTTTATTGGTTGCTTCTTTTATTTTCTTTTGAATACTTTCTACTAGGCTTTGTCCAGTTCTTGGGAATAGTTTTAATCTTTCTTCTGTTGATTTATTAGATCCTAACATTCCATATTCTTTGTTATAACCACTTCCATTTCTTGATGTTTGCATGATTTCATACAATCCATAGACATTTGCACCTTTTTCTTGTAATAATTTTTTTGTTTGATATCTAGTATGAATATCACAACTTAATACATTATTTGTATATTTTAAAATATCTGTTGCATGATTTGATAAGATAAATTCTACTTGACAGTTTTCTTTTTCAATTAATTCTTTGTAGAAATCTATCATATTAATTCCTGTAAATGGATGAATCCAGTCTCCAAAATATTCTTTATATTCTTCTTCTGTAATGATAGAGTCTGTTGTGAATTTACTGTTATATAATTTTTCTTCGTCTAATATTCCATTTCCAACTTCATCAGATGGGAATGATAATAAAACAAATAATTTTTTGGTACTTCTGGCAATTGCTTTTAAAATAATAGAAAAACGATTTCTAGATAGAATAGGAAATACAATTCCTAGTTCTTCTGGGTTATTAAATTTTTCTTTAATATCAGCAGATACTTCATCAACTGTTACATAGTTTCCTTCTGATATTCCAACTACTGCTTCCGTAATAGCAATGATGTCTTTTTCTTTTATTTCAAAATTGTTATTTTTACTTGCTTGTAAGATGGAATCTACTACTATTTGAGATAAGTTATCTCCTTCTTTAATAATAGGAGTTCTAATTCCTCTTACTACTGTTCCTAAATCTCTCATAATACCTACCTTTCATTAAAATTATAGCATATCTTATTCTTAAAAAAATATAGATTATTTTTCATTTTTTGTTATAATGTAGACATATAGTACTTTTAGGAGGTCTTATGGCAAGTAAAAAGACTGAGGTAAAAAATAAGAAAGATACGATTATCCAAAAGAAGAAGGAAAAAAATGGACAATTAAGATGTCCACATTGTGGGGCAAGTGAAGTAATTCCTAATCCTAAGACTGGAAAGTTAAGATGTAATTATTGTTTTTCTGAATTTGATGGGAATAAAGTAAAGAAGAAAGATGTAAAAGGTTTATCTGGTAAGGTTAAGGGAGAAGGGGCTAAAGACATTAAAAAAGATGCAGAAGATGTTATTACATTAAGATGTGGAGGATGTGGAGCAGAGGTTGTGATTGATACTGCAAATGCACCATATGCGAGATGTCACTGGTGTCGAAGTTATTTATCCATTAATGATAAGTTGGATAATGGGGCTATTCCTGATGTTATTTTACCTTTTCAATTAAAAAAAGAAGAAGCGCAAAGAGAGATTAATGAATTTGTAAAAGCAAGAAGGTTTTATGCAAATCCTGTATTTAAAAAAGAGTTTACAACGGAAAATATTATGGGGGTTTATTTTCCTTATATGTTAGTAGATGCTAATTGTCATGCTGATTTTGAAGGAGAGGCAGAACATTTGATTCGTCGTTATACTATGGGAGATGAGGGAAAGCAAACATATTATGATGCGGATTCTTATCATGTGAAAAGAGAGTTTGATATTATGGTTCATGAATTATCTATTGAGTCTAATTCTTTAAGACTCGATAAAACAAGTAATGAACAAACAAATAATATTATTAATTCTATTATGCCATTTGATACTGAAAATTGTATTGAATATCATTCTAATTATTTAGTAGGTTATACATCTGAGAGAAGAGATGTCAATGTTGATGATTTAAATGATAAAGTGAGAAGGCAGTTGAAAGATGTTGCCAAGTTTTCCTTACATGAAGATATGAAATTTTATGATCGAGGAGTGCACTGGGAGAGTCAGTATTTTAATGTATTAGGTACTCAGTGGCTTGCTGCATATCTTCCTGTCTGGTTATATAGTTATCAGGAGGTTAAGGGTAGTAGGAAGGTGCTTCATTATGTTGCAGTTAATGCAAGAACGGGAGAAGTCATGGGAAGCGTTCCTATCAATCAGCCACTTCTGTTGTTCATATCTTGTATCATTGAGATTATTTTTGGTGCAATGGGAGTTTTTCTATTTTATACAACCTATACAAATGATGAAGATGATGGTGCAGCGCTCTTTTTATTACTTTTTGCTGCTGGTTTTATCTATTATGGTATTATATATGCAAGGTATCGTAATAAAAGTGCTAGACATACATATGAGGCTGAGACAAAGTATGAGGTTTCTAATATGAAAAAAGAAGATCAGTTATTGCAGAGAAAAAAACAGTTAAAAAATCGTTTCATTGATGAGAGAAATGATGATATATTAGATGGAGAGAAATAAAGAAAGAGGTATATTATGGTTAAAGATAATAAAATAATTATTGGAAAAAATGAGGAAAAGGAATTATATATTGTTCCTAAGATGGCAAATCGTCATGGTATTATAACAGGGGCTAGTGGAAGTGGTAAGACAACAACGGTTAAAGTTATGGCTGAGTCTTTTTCAAATGCGGGAATTCCTGTTTTCTATGTAGATGTTAAGGGAGATTTGGCAAGTATCTGTAAGATGGGAGAGAAAAATCCTAATGTTGATGGTAGGGTTGAAAAACTTGGACTTGAAGGTTTTCAATATCAAGCATTTCCAACTACTTTCTTTGATGTTTTTCAAAAGAGTGGACATCCTATTCGTACTACTATTTCAGATATTGGGCCAAGACTTCTTTCTCGTATGTTGGAGTTAAGTGATGCTCAAGAAGGAAATTTGGCTATTATCTTTCAAGTTGCAGAAGATGAAGGATTACAATTAAATGATTTAGGGGATTTACAATCTTTGCTTTCCCATGTTTTAGATAATCGTGGAGATTATTCTATGAAGTATGGTAATATTACTTCTCAAAGTATTGGTACCATTCAACGTAATTTGTTGAAGTTACAACAAGAAGGTGGAGATGTATTCTTTGGTAAGCCAGAATTACAATTATTTGATTTATTACAATATGATAGTTATGGTCATGGTTTTATTAATGTTTTAGATGCTCAAGAGTTATATAAGAAACCTACGATGTATGCAGTATTCTTAGTATGGCTTTTAAATACGTTATATGACCATATGCCTGAGGTTGGAGATTTAGATCGTCCTAAGTTAATTTTGTTTTTAGATGAGGCACATTTAATCTTTTCTGAAATGTCTAATAATTTAATTAAACAAATTATTCAAGTTGTAAAATTAATTCGTAGTAAAGGAATAGGAGTTTATTTTATTTCTCAATCTCCGAGTGATGTGCCAGAAGAAATTTTAGCACAACTTGGTAATAAGGTTCAGCATGTTCTTAGAAGTTATACTCCAAGTGATGAGAAAGCAATCCGTGCTGCTGCTAATTCTTTCCGTAGTAATCCTAATTTTAAAACAGAAGAAGTTATTAAGGTATTAGCAACAGGAGAAGCACTTATCTCTTTCTTAAATGAAAATGGAGAACCTAATGTTGTAGAACGTGGTTTTGTGTTACCTCCTCAAAGTTTTATGGGAACCATTACGGATGCAGAACGAGAAGGAATTATTCGTTCTAGTAGAATTTATAATAAGTATGAGAATGTTTTTAATGAAGAGTCTGCAACTGAAAAAGTAGATGTTTTAAAAAAGCAAAAAGAAGAAGCAATTGAGGCAGAAAAAAGAGCAAAAGAAGAAGCAATAGAGGCAGAAAAAAGGGCTAAAGAAGAGGCTAAGGCTTTAGAAAAAGCAGAGAGAGAAAAGAAAAAGGCTGAAGAGAAAAAGCAAAAAGAAAAAGAGCGTATGGTAAAGAAAGTTACCAATTCTGTTACGAATAAAGTTATTAATAAAGCAACTTCTAAAGTAGTTAATTCTTTATGGAAAAATCTATTTAAATAGATTTTTTTCTTTGGTATTTTTTTTATCTTTTCTTCATAATTATTATTGATTATGGAGAGATGATATGTTTTTTAGAAAAATTGATTTACGAATTAAAATAGTTTTTCTTTTGTTTTCATTTTTTTTATTATGTATTCTTGGAAAAGTATTTTATATCCAAGTTTTTCAATATTCTAAACTAAGTGAATTTGCCAATGATTTATGGAGTCGTAATTTAGAAATTGAGGCTGATAGGGGGAAGATACTAGATCGGAATGGAGTTGTTCTTGCGGATAATTTAACTACTTCTTCTTTAGTTTTTATTCCTTCTCAAATTAAAGAGAAGGAACGTGTTTGTTCAGAGATATCTAAAGTTTTGGGAGTTTCTTATGATGAACTTTGGAAACATATAACTAAAAAAACTTCTATTGAAAGAGTTCATCCAGAGGGAAGAAGATTATCTAATGAAGTGGCTGATAAGATTCGTTCTTTTCAATTTGAAGGAGTTTATTTATTAAAAGAGGCAAAACGATATTATCCTTACCAAGATTTTTTATCTCATACTTTGGGATATGTTGGAATTGATAACCAAGGTCTTTCTGGAATTGAATTACAATATGATTCTTATCTTAAGGGAGAAAATGGTTCTATTAAATATTATTCTGATGCACATGGTACCAGACTTAATCGAAGTGAGGTTTATGTTCCTCCTACTAGTGGTATGAATGTACAATTAACTATTGATTTTAAAATCCAGCAATCTTTAGAAAGAGAGATGGATAATATTTATGATATGTTTCATCCTGATATGGCTCTTGGAATTGTAGCGAATCCGAAAACAGGAGAATTACTTGGGATTAGTTCTTATCCTGATTTTAATCCAAATGAGTATCAAAAATATTCTACTGAGGTATTAAGTCGTAATTTACCGATATGGGCATCTTATGAGCCGGGAAGTACTTTTAAAATCGTTACTATGGCTACTGCTGTTAATGAGAAAGTAGTTGATATCTTTCATGATCATTTTTATGATTCTGGAAAAGTTAATGTAGATGGAAGTATATTAAAATGTTGGAAAAGTAAGGGACATGGGGATCAAACTTATTTACAGGTTTTACAAAATTCTTGTAATCCTGGATTTGTTAAATTAGGTGAATTACTGGGAAAAGAAAGATTATTTTCTTATATTCGACAATTTGGTTTTGGAGAAAAAACTGGGGTTGATTTAAGTGGGGAAGGTACAGGTATCCTTTTTCCGTTTGAGAGAATTGGAAATGTCGAACTTGCAACCTCTGCTTTTGGTCAAGGACCTAGTGTTACTCCTATTCAACAAGTTATGGCAGTATCTGCTACTGTAAATGGGGGATATTTGTATCAGCCTTATATTGTAAAAAGTATTAGTGATAATACAAATACTGTTTATTATGAAAATCATAAGATGCTAAAAAGAAGAGTCATTAGTAGTGATACTTCGGCCATCATGAGAATGGCTTTAGAAAGCGTTGTTGCAAAAGGTGGTGGAAAAAGTGCATATATTGAGGGATATCGTATTGGTGGTAAGACAGGTACTGCACAAAAACAAGAAAATGGGGTTTATTTAACAAACAATTATATTATGTCTTTTATGAGTGTTGTTCCATCAAATGATCCTGAGGCGGTTTTTTATCTAGCAATTGATAATCCTAAAAATACGGCTATGTTATCTAGTTATACTACAACTCCAATTGCTAGACGAGTTTTACTTGATATTATTGATTCTTTAGGTATATCGAAGCAAGAGGAGGCAATGGAAAAAGATTTAGAGTGGAATGATAAGATTTATTATGATGTTCCAAATGTTATGGGAAAAAGTTTAGATGAGGCAAAAAAAATACTTGTCAATTTTGAGGTTGTAGTAGAGGGGGAGACGGGCGTTGTTGTATCTCAGTCTCCTCCTCCTGGAGAAAGAATAGAAGATCGTAGTAAAGTTAGGCTTTTATTAGAGTAAAATTGGTACAAAATTCTATAGTTTATGATAAAATAATGTTGGTGATTTCTATGGATGAGACAATTGGTAGTAAGGGTGGTAAAAATGACCGTAGAAGAAGTTTTTTTATTAGGCTTCGAAAACAAAAAAAAGAAGATGAGTCTTCTTTAAAAGAATTAGAGAAAAAAGTTAAGAAAAAGCAAGTATATACACTTATTAAAACTCTTCCTATTGTGTTAACGGGTGGAATGATTCAATCTATTTATCGTGTTTCATCTTCTTATCAAAAAGAAGATAAAGAAGAAGAAAATTCAAAATGGAAAATTCCAGAATATGATGCTGATTTTTCAAGTAAACCTCGTAATTATCCAAAAACAGTAAATCATCCTCAAAAAAAAGTAGTTTATGTTTCTCAAGGAAAAAAAGTTGAAGTTCATTTGTTTTCTTTTCCGGATAAGAGAGTGGAAGAAAGAAAAGAAATGAATTCAACTCCTCATAAGAAGGAAGAATTAAAAGAGGCTATTCCTTTTCCAGAACAAAATAAGTTTTTATTTGTTGATTTTATAGATCAAGATAATCATAAAGAAGAAGTATTTTCTCAATCAGAAAAGGATCCAGATGATTTTTCTGATTTAACTGATGAACAACAAAAAATACTACAAGAATTAAAATCTCATAAAATTATTGTAGAATATGAAAAAAAATTAAAAGATATTCGTTTTGATTTAAGACAAATTATTTATGATTATCAAGTTTTAGCAGATGAAGAAGAAAAAGTAGTTTTAAAAAAAGAGGCTGAAAAATTATTTGATCAATTATCTTTTATTATTTCTCAAATAGAAGAATTAAAATCAAAAATTCAAATTGATAATATAGATCGTTATGATGATCAATATTTGTACTATTTAATTGAAGATTACTTAGATGAATTCCAAGATGGTAAGATCCTTTCTGAACTTAAAGATTCTCCTTTGTATGTCCTTATTTCAGAGAGGCTTAATGAGTTGGAGAAAAAGAAAAATTCTTTTTCTAAGAAAGTAGAGGATAAGAAAGAAAAGTTAGAAAAGAAGGAGATTGCTTTTGAACAATTTAAAAATAAATATTATTCTATAGAAGATATGAAAAAAAATTTTGAGATGTTTCAAAAAGATCAAGAGAAGTATTTAGTTGATTTACAATATAAGATTAATAATGCTACCAGTATAAAAGAAAGAGTTGATATTCAGTTTCAGGGGCTTAATGCTCAAAGTAAGAAATTACTAAAATTTTTAACTTTTTCTATGTTATTTCCAGGAAGCCGTATGGCAAGAGGAATGGCACTTTCTACTCTTTCTTATTTGGCTCTTATGAGTAAAATTGTGCAGCAACATACCATTACTAAGAAATATCAAGTAGTAGAGGTAATGAATTATAGTCAAGAAATTGAGAATAGTATGGAAAGTATTCGAGGTACTATTTCTTTAATTGGTAAAACGAGTGGTGATATTGATAAAATGATTCTTGAAATAAAAGATCAATTTTCTGATTATTTTGGGGTATTACCAGAATGTGATGAGTTGCTTTCTAATCTTTTGAATATTAAAAAAGAATTAGAAGAAAAAGAATATGAAATGAAGAAGATTTTAAAACAACAAGAAGAGGAATTAGAAAGAAATAATGCAAAAGTTAAGAAGATGGGAGAGTATCCTGTCAATTAGTGTAAAAGTTTTTTTTCTATTCTCTTTTTTGTCGTTTAATATGATATAATGATTCAGAAATGGAGTGTGTAACATGTTATTACTTACAAAGGCTGTATTTGCAATTATGATTGGCTTTTTGTCTTCTGTTGTATTAGGTTTGTTTATGGTTCCTATTTTAAAAAAATTACGTGTTGGACAAAAAATTTCTATTTTTGTAGGAGAAGCACATCGTAAAAAAGAAGGTACTCCTACTATGGGTGGTTTAATCTTTATTTTGCCAACTGTTGCGGCAACTTTGGGATTAATTATTACTCATAAAATTACGTATACTTCTAATTTGGGTATCGTTTTACTTGTCTTTATTGGATATACTTTAATTGGGTTTTTAGATGATTTCTTATCGATTAAAAAAGGAAATAATGAAGGGCTTACGGTTTATCAAAAATTATTTATGCAAGTGTTAATTGCTATCGGTTTTTTCTATATTTATATGAGAAGTGGAGGGCAAACAGCTTGGGTTGTTGGAACTCTTCATATTGATTTAGAATTAGGTTGGTTGTATGGACTTGCTATTTTATTTGTATTAGTAGGTGCAAGTAATGCAGTTAATTTAACTGATGGGTTAGATGGTTTAGCAGGAGGACTTTCTGCAATTGCTTTTATTGCTTATGCATTAATATCTTTATCTGTTGGATTTGAAGATATTGGATTATTTAGTTTAATTTTAGTTGGTGGTTTATTTGGATTTTTAGTTTATAATACGCATCCTGCTAAAATTTTTATGGGAGATACAGGATCTCTTGCTTTAGGTGCTACTATGGGTGCAATTGCAATTCTTACACATCGTGAATTAACATTATTAGTAGTTGCGTTTATTTTTGTTATTGAAACCTTATCTGTTATTTTACAAACTTTTTGGGTTGTTTTCTTTAAAAGAAAATTATTCTTAATGACACCTTTACATCATCATTTTGAAAAATTAGGATGGTTTGAAAGTGATATTGTAAAACTATTTTGGGTTGCTGGTTTAGTATTGGCTATGGCTGGTATTATATTTGGTGTTTGGGTATAGAAAAGTAGATTACTTTTCTTTTTTTATTATTTTTTCATTTCGTGTTATACTTATTATAGGAGGATGATGATATGGAAAAGAATGCTTGGAATTCTTATAATGATTATGATATTAATTTATTAAATGAAATTTGTGATGATTATCGTAAATTTATTAGTAATAGTAAAATTGAAAGAGAAGTTGTTGCAAACTCTATTTCTTTAATTGAAGAAAAAGGATTTGTTTCTTTAGATGAAGTGATTTCTAAAAATAAAAATTTATTACCTGGTGATAAGATTTATGTTAATAATAGGGGAAAGAGTCTTGCTTTATTTATAATTGGTGATGATGATATTACGGAAGGGATGAATATACTGGGAGCACATGTAGATTCTCCAAGACTTGATTTAAAAGCAAATGCTTTATATGAAGAAAGTGATTTTGCTTATTTTGATACTCATTATTATGGTGGTATTAAAAAATATCAATGGTTAACACTACCTCTTGCTTTACATGGAGTTGTTGTTAAGAAAAATGGAGATGTTGTGCAAGTAGTTATTGGGGAAGAAGAAGGTGATCCAGTTGTTGGTATTACAGATTTATTACCTCATTTAGGTCAAAAACAATTGAAAAAAGAGGCATCTGAATTTATTGAAGGAGAAAAGTTAGATGTTTTAATTGGTAGTATGCCTTTAAAAGGAGAAGAGAAAGATTCTGTAAAGAAGAATATTTTGGAAATTTTAAGAAATAAATATGGAATAGAAGAGGATGATTTTTTATCTGCAGAAATTGAAGTGGTTCCTGCTGGACGGGCAAGAGACTTTGGATTAGATCGTTCTATGATTATGGCATATGGTCAGGATGATAAAGTATGTGCTTATACTTCTTTAAGAGCATTTTTAGATGCTCCAAGATGTGAGAGAACGATTTGTTGTATTTTAGTTGATAAAGAAGAAATTGGAAGTATGGGTGCTACTGGTATGCAATCTAGTTTCTTTGAAAATGCAGTTTTAGAATTATGCTGTTTAATGGGTCATTCTGAGCCTACAGCAGTTAGTAGATGCTTAACTCACTCTTATATGTTATCTAGTGATGTGAATGCTGCATATGATCCATTATATTGTGATGTAATGGATAAGAGAAATTCTTCTTATTTCAATCAAGGAGTAGTTTTCTGTAAATATACTGGTTCTCGTGGTAAGAGTGGTTCTAATGATGCTAATGCAGAATATGTTGCTAAACTACGTTCTATTATGGATTATCATGATGTACATTTTCAAATATCTGAACTTGGTAAAGTAGATGCTGGAGGAGGAGGTACTATTGCTTATATCCTTGCCAATCGTAATGTAAATGTTATTGATTGTGGGGTAGGAGTTCTTAGTATGCATGCTCCATGGGAAATTACTGCTAAGTCAGATATTTATGAGGCTTATAAATGTTATTTAGCATTTTTGAAAGATGCATAAAATCTCTTTTTAGAGATTTTTTTATTGCCTTTATGCTTTTATTTTTTATCTCTTTATGGTATACTCTTCTTAAGATAGGTGAGTTTTATGTCAAAAAAAATTAGGGGTTATGTTATTATATCTTTTTTTATGTTGCTTTTTCCATTATTCGTATTTGCTGAAGAAGGCAATGAGTCTATATCAAATGATGGAGCAAGAAAAGACATTACAGTTTGTTCTAAGACGGTAGGAGACTGCGATTATCAAACACTTGATCAAGCCTTAACTTATTTAGAATCTTTTCATTATTATGATGATAATATTTATCCACCCCTTGTTTATTTAAAAGATTCTACAACACAGATTCTTACCAATCATACGTTAGATGTTCCAGTTGCAATCTATGGATATAATTATGACAACGATATTTCTATTGATGGAACTGGTTCTACGATTTCTACGAATTATGGGTTTTATTTTGATGCGGATGATGTTTCCATTACTAATTTAAATGTGGTTCTTTTGAATACGAATTATTTTTCTTATTCTGATTTTAATGCTGTTTTTGATTTTGATGTTAACAGTTTTTCCCTTGACAATTTTCATTTAAAGAATGAAGGAAAAGATTATTCTTGCATTACTGATATTTCTCGTTCTTTAGTAGGTGTTTCTATTGAAACTTCTGCCCCTGCTCAACGAGAAATTCATGAGAGACTTTCTTTTTATGATGCATCAATTACAAATTCCTCTATTACAAACTTTGATATAGCGGTTGATACGTACAGAGAGGGTTTTTACAAAAGGATTGCGGATGTTAATCAGTCAATGGAGTCTATTACAGAAGATGGGGATCGTGAAGATGATTTTGGGTTAGTTTTAACAGTTGATAAATGTGATTTTTATGATAATTTTTTATCTTTTTATCTTTACCATACTTCTTCTTTTATTTCTAATTCTAAACTTAGTTCTATTGTTGGAAGAGATTCTAATGTTAAGCTATTAGATGGAAATTCTTTTGGAGAGGCTAAAGTTATTAAAGTTCATTCTTATACGGATCAAGAGA